>JAGNMT010000176.1 GCA_017991025.1 Verrucomicrobiales bacterium | reverse complement strand
TAGTGGCGGTTTGGCCCGGCCGGAGCTACCGTGGGGGCACCCGAGTCATGAAAGTATTGTCAATCGCCGGTCTTTTCATCGTCATTTTCGTCGCGGCAGGAGTTCTTGCGTGGACGCTCACGAAGCCCGGACTACCCGTGAACCGCCTTCTCGAGAACGCGGAAGGCAAACAACTCGATGTTATCGTTCAGGGGAAGAACGGAGTCGTACTCTTCGTTGACCGCGTCTCGGACGGAGAGCGTTTTGAGATCCCGATCCAGTCGCTCGGATGGAAGGACAGATTCTTCGCGATGCGCCTTGAGGAGAAGGCTCCCCCCGTAAAGGTGTTTGAGAAAGAGGAAGAGCCCGTGGATTCCTACCTGGCGAGCCGGATGAAAGAGATAAAATCGCTTGAGGAAAAGAAAGCACTTTTTGAGAGGGAGGTCAGTTCAGGAACGCTCAGCGACATTCTCGGAAGAAAGCGGCAGGAGGATGTGGTAAAAATTGATCAGGAAATCAAAAAACTCAGTGTATCGATGGACCAATATCGGGCCCGAAAAAAGAGCAAATGACGGGGTCGGGGGTTCCGAATTCCGAGTTAACCGGGTTGACTATGGGGCATAACCCTGTTGGGTCAGAGGGATGAGTGTTTCTCCCTTCATCGAGACCTTTCCGGCGCTGTCAAAGATCGGCGGATTGGTTCACGGATTTGTCCTGCGGAGTCCTGACATTGACGTCGATGTGGATCGGGAGGAGGCATTGGCGCGGCTGGAGGCCTTTCATACCGATCAGCTGGCTCTGCTCGGGATCGCGAGGGAACATCTCGCCACGGGCGACCAGGTGCATGGATCGACGGTAATCGACATCGACCGGGACGCAGGGACGAGTCACCATTTCCCGGAGACTGATGGACTGATGACGGCTACGCCGGGTCAGTTTCTCGGGGTCTATGTCGCGGACTGCGGAGCCGCCTTTATCGTGGATCCGGTGCGCAGAGCTTGTGCTCTGGTGCATTCGGGGAAAAAAGGAACGGAACTGGGGATAACGCCCAGGGCAATTGCATTGATGGCGAGAATTTACGGTTCCGATCCGGCGGATCTTATTGTGCAAATTGCTCCGTGCATTCGCCCGCCGGCTTACGACCTCGATTTTGCCTCGCAGATCGTCGCCGATTGTCTAGCGGCGGGGGTCCCCTCTGACCAGGTTATCGATTGCGCAACCTGCACGGGCAGCGACCTCGAACGTTACTACAGTTACCGGATCGAAAAGGGGCGGACGGGTCGGCTTTTTGGCGTTATCGGTTGGGAAAAGGATGGAGGTATGGGTAAGTGATGAGCGATCAATTTCCAGACATGAGTGATGCCTACGAGGTTTTCGCTCCGGCTAAAACCAACCTGTGGCTGCGCATCCTCGGCAGGCGGGAGGACGGATTTCACGAGATCGAGACGCGGATGGTGCGGTTGTCTCTGTATGACCGGGTCCTTTTGAAGTGGAGGGATGATGATCACGTCGTCTTGCGATGTTCGGATTCTTCCCTGCCGACCGGGGAGGAAAATCTGGTCGTGAAGGCAGTGAGGGCACTGGAGGTTCATACGAATAAGGTCTTCAGTCTCAGTATTGATTTGGAAAAGCTCATTCCGTTCGGGGCGGGTCTAGGGGGCGGAAGCAGCGACGCCGCAGCGGTTCTACGGGCTATTAATGTGATGGCGTCTCTCTTCCTCCCTGAGGCGGAGCTCGCGGCGATCGGGGCGACCATCGGATCGGACATCCCTTTTTTCATCTATGACCGCACCTGCGATTGCCGCGGACGCGGCGAGATCGTTGATCCGCTTGGTGAGGATGGAGTCATCGAGTCACTCCCGGTCTTTCTCATCAAGCCGGCTTTTGAGATCCCGGCCTCCTGGGCGTATCGGCAGTATGCTGCATCGAGCGAGTACGAGGGGTATGTCTATCGAGCCCAGTCCTGCCCCTGGGGGGAGATGGTGAATGATCTGGAACGCCCGGTCTTTGAGAAATTCCCTGTGCTGGGAGACATGAAGTCATGGCTCCTAGCACAGCCTGAGGTGACGGCTGCACTCCTGTCAGGGTCGGGCTCGACGATGCTCGCAGTGCTGAACCCGGACGGAAACAGCGCGGCACTTAAGGATCGCGCTCTGGCACGTTACGGCGAAAATTGCTGGACTTTTTCGGGCAAAACAGTGTAAACCACTGGCAGTGGAAGGATCAGTAGCAAACCCGGGCGAGAGTGCGCGTGTCGATTTATGGGCATGGTCGGTACGACTCTTTAAAACCCGCAATCACGTCGCCGCGGCCTGCAAGAAGTCGCAAGTGCTCATCAACGGGCAGCGGTGCCGGGCTGCGAAGCTGGTGCGGGTGGGTGATGAGATTCAGATCCGGCAGGGACTGCTGACGCGGACCTTTGAAGTGAAAGGTATTTTAAAACAGCGTGTCGGAGCAAGAGAGGTCGCCGCCTATCTCCTCGATCGCACGCCGGAGGAGGAATATCAGCGCGTTGCCGCCATTGAAAAGGCGTCACGCGAATCGACCCCTCACCGGGAGGCCGGGAAGGGACGACCGACGAAGCGGGATCGACGGGAAATGGAGGAAGTGTCCGGTGCCGAGGTCGGCGAAGAGCCGTCGTTTGAGGAGTTTGTGAAGGCGTTCATCCGGAAGCGTTGAGAACATACTGTCCAAGGGAGATTCGGGCCGGAACGAAGCGGGGGCGGGCCGCAGCCAGTCGCAGTAGAATGGGTATGGGAAATTCGGGTCGGCTACCGCTCGTTGGTTTCAGCTGGACGAGAGGTCAACGGTTTTCCCCCCGAACAACTCCGCGTGCCGCGGATGACAGGTCAACAGGATGACCTGTTTGTCTTTCGCGAAATGTTTCAGCATCGCTGCGGCAGCTTCCTGTCTTTCGGGATCGAGATCGACGAGGGGATCATCGAGAATGAGGAATCCATCACTGCCTTCGAGGAACCACCTCGCCATCGAGAGACGCACCGCGAGTCCGAGAGAAGCGCGGGTTCCGGCGGAAAGCACGTCGAAGGGAAGAGTCAGCGCATCGTTACGCGAGACACGGCCTTCTTCCAGGCGCAGCCCTCGATAGCGCTCACTGGTGAGCGGGGCGAGAACCCCGGAGAGATGGGTGAGCCAGGGAGTGAGATTGCCCCCGTCCATTTCCGAGCGCAGCAACTCGAAGTTCTGCCGGATTTTTTCAATCGCGGCGCCTTCGCGGAGAGCCCGTTCAAACGCCAGTGAGGTTTGTGTGACTTGCTCGACGGCATCGGCGGGCTCGAGCGCGGGGGCTCGACCCTCGAGCGCTGCTTTCTCGACGAGAAGCTGATTCATGGCCGATTTCTGCTGATCAAGAAGGTCCTTCTTCCGGGCAAACTCATCAAGGAAGGTCCGGGCATCGGGAACGCCGGGCGGCAGCGGAAGGAGCGCATCAATCTCGCCCTTCAGTTTCTGATGCTCCGCCCGCAGGTCGACGAGATGGTCGAGAAGGGCGTCGGCGGATTGATAGGCCTCGATCCATCCGGCGATGCGGGTCTTCAAAGCGTTGGCCTCTTTCTCCGCTGCCCTTGCCTCCGCGTCCGCCCGCGCCTGCTCGGCCGCGAGGTCGCCCACACTGCGGGACGGGGCTTCGATTTTCCCGCCAGCGCCATTGACTTCCGCCCGGAGATCTTCAATCGTCCGCGAGGGACCGAGCAGGTCCTTGAGCTGCTTTTCCGCAAGGGCGAGATCCCGGGCTATCTCCTGACAGGCGGATCGCAGCTCCCTCGCGCCCGCCAGATCCTTCGCCCCGATTTTCGCGAGGCCTGCTGCCAGTTCCAACTCTATCTCGTGATGGCGTTTTTCCTCTTTCACAACGTCGATATCGCCCGAGGACACTTCGATCTCCCAATCACCGCCTGCCTCGCGAATCATAGCGCGGCCTCCGGCGTCGAGCGTGATTCTGTCTCCGGTGGCGAGCGAGTGATCGGTCTTCTCCCCGACTCCGCTGCGCGTTTCGAGTGAAATCGCTTTAGTGGCGCGAAAGACGACTTTGAGCCGGGCCGCCTCGAGCCGGGCGCGGAGGCGGTCCTGTTCTTTCTGGAGCGATTCCAGCGACTCGGTTTGCGCGGCTTCGACAACAGGCGCGGCGTCCCTGAGCGCCCGGACGGAGACGATTCGGGCGAACCGTTTTTCGCCCTCCTCAAGCAGGGTCCGTGACTTGCCGGCGGCCTCCCAGGCCTTGGCGTTGGCAAGTTCAAGGGCGAGCGCGGAGGCCTTTCCTTTGAGCTGTCCGGCGAGGGTCTCGTGTTCGATTCGTTTGCTTTCGGCCACGGGCCACTCCTGCGAAATCTGTTTGAGTCCCGATCCCTTTGCCTCGACCTGAGCGAGTTTTCCCTCCAACCCCGCCCGCTTCCCGGTATCCCGCGCAACGACCTCGTGAGACTCGACCCAGATCTTCAACGAATCACTTTCGGCGGCGGCGGCACCGAGCCTGACATTGAGTTCATCAAGTCGTCGATAGTAGATTTCTGCTTCGCTATGAATAACGCGGGCGCGTTCGCGATCATACCAAGCTGAGAGAATGGTGCCGACTTCTTTAACCCAGGGTTTTTCGACTCCGCGATTTCCCTCGGGTCGATTCAGCTCAGTGTCCCAGTGCCCGAAGGCTTTGGCCCGCCGTTCTTCGAGAGATTGTTTGAGCTTCTCGAGCGAAACTCCGTCAGTTTCGAATACAGAGCGGCGCAGGATCTCATTGAGATCGTCCGTGGCGCCCTTTTCGCCGAGGCGATCAAGACTGGAAGCAAGTCCCCCCTGTGTGGCAAAAAGCACATGCTCCCAGGTCCCCTGACTGAGCCCCCGCAGCGTCGTGAGCGCTGTCTCGACCGCGTCGACTTCAGAGAGGATACCGCCGTCGGGAAGATGTAGTTCGGAGCTGGACTGTCCGCTCGCCCAGCGCTTCGTGAGCTTCCAGGTGCGGCCCCCGGAAACGAGATCGACGGAGACGCGAACGGTATCGCCACCACTCAGGGGCAGGTAGGGAAGGACCTCTTCGTCCGCCTGACGTTTCGTGAGTTTGGTCGGGACAAAGAGGACTTGCCGCAGCGCCTTGCGCAGGGTCGATTTTCCCGCCTCATTGGGACCGAGCACGACATTTAGCCCGGGGGCAAATATGACTTCGCGATCTGCAGTTCCGGCAAAGGGATGGAGGTGCAGGCGGCGAATGATCATGCTCTTGCCTCCTTCACCATCTCCCAGGCGATCTGCAGGGCTTCCGGATCACCGCTTTCCCCGGCGAGTCCGGCAAGAAGACGAAAGGGAAAGGAACCCTCGGTGAATTCTTTCTCGATGTCCGACGAGCGAATCTCCCGGATGAGACCCGAGAGATCATCTTCCAAATAGAGGGTATTTTTGCGAAACGCGTCGAGGAGCTCGCCGCGGGTTTCGTAAAGATCACCGGGGAGACGTCCCGAGAGCGCGAGTTTAACGAGGTCCCGGTCCGCTGCGAACGAAGCCAGCTCGGCCTTGAGCGCTTCGAGATCCGTTTTACCGGTGACTGTTTTCGCCACCGATCGGAATCGGAAATGGCCTGTTGTCACTGATTCGCCCGTCACCGCACCCGTTTCAGAAATCTCAACGATCCAGGCATGACCGTCATGACGGCAGTCAAAACCATCAGGCTCGGGGGTCGCGGGGAAAAGAATGCGTTCGCCCTCGAAGTGGTCGCGATCCGGATGCCGCACGTGGGTGTGCCCGAGGAGCCACACGTCCATGCCGGAGGCCTCCAGCTCTTTACGTGTCATCGGAAAATAGTCACCGCCAAAGTCAGGGGAGAGACCCTCGAGACTGCCGTGCGCGACACCAACGCGGCGCACCGATTCGGGCAGGGCGAGTTCTGCGAGTGAACCGGGAACCCATCCGATGGCATTTTCCTTCGAATGACGCGACCCGCAGACACCCGGGAAGAGCACGAGCGGAACGCCTTGATCGCGGAGATCGCAGGGAGTTCCGCGTTGCAGGACATGATGCCCTTCTCCCAGAGCATCGACGAAAGGGAGCCAGAGCGGGTCGTCCTCCTGCACGTAGTCATGATTTCCCGGCAGCACCGCGACGATGCCTTCGAATCGGGTGAGGATCTCCGCCGTTTCGCGAACCAACCCTTTCACCACGCGTGGAGTGTCGAAGAGATCTCCCGCGATCACCAGCACCCCGCACTCCCGGGCATTCGCCAGGGCGACCATGGATCGCAAGGTCTCGAGCCGCTGTTCGACGAGGCGTTTCTGCAAGGCCGGCGAATAACCGCCCCGGGTAAATTTGAGCCCGAGATGCAGGTCGGCGGTATGAAAAATTCGAATCATGCGAGGAACTAAGAATTAGGTTAGCGGGGGCGGGAAAGGAAGCAAGTATTCGGGAGGAAGATAAGGTCGCATGGAGGGTGGGACACTGGCAGGACATAGGAGCGAAGAATTTTGCTATAATTTCCATAAAAATTGATCGCGTCTAGCTTGCAGTGGACTTATTCTGGGCGATGAAATTGCCTTTGGCTAACCTTCCGGACGCGCCCGAGCTCTGGATTGCACTGTTAATCGACGCCGATAATTCCTCCGCGGACCATGTCGCTCAAATCGTGAAAGAGCTAGAGGCGCGCGGTAAAATAACAATCAGACGCGCTTATGGGAATTGGGCAAACCCGCATCTCAGTCCATGGTCTGAAGGGTCTCCGAGTTCACGCCATCGAAGCCGTTCAGCTGTTTAACGTGTCTAACGGAAAGAATGCGGCAGACATTCGCCTCGTGATTGACGCGATGGAAATTTTTCATTCAAACACGGTCGAGACGTTTGCCCTCGTGTCATCGGATTCCGATTTTACGCCTCTTTGCGTGCACCTGCGTGCCGCCGGGAACGAAGTATTTGGATTCGGCAAACTTGAAGCACCAAAGTCCTTTGTCCAGAGTTGCACTAAATTCCGTTTCCTGGAAGCGCCCAAAAGACCGCTTGAGAAAGCGATACATCATCAGCCTCCGGCAGAAAGGCCGGAGCCGACGTTAATCGAGACCCTGCAATCCGCAGTAAATGACGTGGCAGACGAGAATGGCTGGGCTTCACTCGGTCTAATTGGAAATCGACTAAACAAAAACGCGCCGTTCAGCTGCAAGGACCATGGGTTTTCGACACTCAAGAATCTCGTCTGTTCCATGGATGTTTTCGAATTTAAGGAGTTCTCAGTTGGTGAAACGCAAATTCCAAAAATTCGTAAGAAGAAGCATTCTGGTTCAATTCGTTAAGTTCGTGTCCTTCCAAACAGGAATCTCAATTCCGGCCGTGACAGGCAAGACTCATCAGGATACGTTCGAGCACTGAAT
>JAGNMT010000175.1 GCA_017991025.1 Verrucomicrobiales bacterium | reverse complement strand
TCCAGGGCGTACCAACGACCGCCCAACCTCCGGACTTCCGTTCAAAAAGCGTTAGCTTAACATACGAGGAATTCCACCCGTCTGCCGTCCCGACAAGAACCTGCGTCGACGCAGCCGGAATTTCAAAGGTCTGACCGAGACAGACAACCCCGGAAAGGCTGAAGAGGAGAACGAGAAAATACTTCATATTCGACGATAGTTTAGAAATCTTAGGATTTCCACGACGATTCAATCTCTGGTGACCTTTTGACATGGCAATGGCGGCACCGTTCAACTGCGCTCATTTCAGGTTGTGGTTGATCGGCGATCCGGCAACCGGGGCCTGTCGGACTTATCCCGTCTGAACAACTCTCGAGAATGGACGACGAACTCCCCAGCCCAACCATCTGAATGCGGGTACGGAGAATCGAACTCCGGTCTCAAGCTTGGGAAGCTCGCGTCCTACCATTGAACGACACCCGCGCAGATTCCTGCGAACTCGGATAGACTGCCCCTTTTTGGAAGGGGAATCAAGGGGAAGTCATCCGAAGCTATGCAATTCGTGTTGCCCCACCAAGAGGAACTCGCAGTCGGGATGCCGGGGCGTTGGCAGAACGCCCTTTAAAAACAAAAAACTCCGCGCCTTGCGACGCGGAGCCTTTGGAAAAACGAAGCTTATTCTGCCGTTTCGATTACTTAACCGGAGCAGCAGGTGCAGCAGGTGCAGCAGGTGCAGCAGGTGCAGCAGGTGCCGGTGCAGCAGGTGCAGCAGGTGCAGCAGGTGCCGTAGCTGATTCGACAGCCTTGGCCGCTTGGTTCACGGTCTCTTTGGCCGCCTCAACAGTGGCTTTGGCACTCTCGGTCACGGCTTCAGTAGCTTTGGTAGCAGCTTCAGTAGCTTTGGTAGCAGCTTCTTTGGTTTTATCAGCCGCTTCTTTGGTCGCGTCAGAGGCCTTTTCGACCTTCTTCGTGGCTTCTTCCGTCGCCTTCTTGGCATCGCTCTTAACACCTTCTACGGTGTCTCCACAGCTCACGAGGGAAATTGCAGCGCCGACAAGGGCGACTGCCATCAGTTTTTCGATCAATTTAGTAACTTTCATGTTGGTTCAGATAGGTTGGTTTGCCTTTGTGGCTCTATTCAATACACCGAATTCTGAATAAATTCAATGGATTGCCCTTTAGAATGCAGGATTTTTGGGATGCCTCCTGAAAAAGTTTCTGTTACCGCACCAGCGAAGCGTGTGCTAGCTTCCGCCGAAACGTCAATTGTTTAAAAAATGAGTCAAAGTCTGTTTGAAAAGGTCTGGAATTCGCACGCGGTAAGAGAGTTGTCGAACGGGCAAACTCAGCTCCTCATCGGCACCCATCTCATTCACGAAGTGACGAGCCCCCAGGCATTCGGCATGTTGCGGGATCTGGGCCTGAAAGTGAAATTTCCCAATCGTACATTCGCCACAGTGGATCACATCGTGCCGACAAGGAATCAGGTCGAGCCCTTTGACGATCAACTGGCGCAGGAGATGATTCTCGCTTTGCGGAACAACTGCGTCGAATTCGGGGTAAAGTTCTTTGATATCGGGAGCGGAAGCCAGGGCATTGTCCATGTCGTCGGACCTGAGCAGGGTATCACACAGCCCGGGACCACGATAGCCTGCGGCGACTCTCACACCGCGACGCACGGCGCTTTCGGGGCGATAGCTTTCGGCATCGGCACGACTCAAATCCGCGATGTTCTCGCAACGCAGACAATGGCTTTGAGCAAACTTAAGGTCCGTCGCATCAATGTCGACGGCCAGCTTAAGCCGGGAGTGTACGCAAAGGATGTTATTCTTCACATCATCAAACTCCTGGGGGCCAAGGGCGGCATCGGTTACGCCTATGAATACGGCGGCGACCTTTTCGACGCCTTCTCGATGGAGGAACGCATGACGGTGTGCAACATGTCCATTGAGGGTGGCGCGCGTTGTGGGTACGTCAATCCCGATGAAAAGACCTTTGCCTATCTCAAAGACCGTCCCTACTCCCCGAAAGGCGCTGCCTGGGACGCGGCGGTAGCAGCCTGGAAAGCAATCGCCTCGGATCCCGGTTGCCAGTATGACGACGTCGTCAACATCAAGGCCGGGGACATTGCTCCTTCCGTGACCTGGGGCATCTCGCCCGATCATGGGATTTTCGTCACGGAAAACATCCCTTCTCCGTCCGATGCGACGGATGATGAAGGCCGTGAGAGCATCCGCGAGGCGCTCGAATACATGAAGCTCAAAGGCGGCGCTCCGATCGCGGGGACACCGGTCGATGTTTGCTTCATCGGGAGTTGCACGAACGGGCGGATCTCGGATTTCCGCGAAACCGCGAAATATCTCAAAGGTCATAAAGTGGCGCAAGGCGTCACTGCGATCGCCGTGCCGGGATCGGAAATCGTTGATCATCTCTGCAAACAGGAGGGTATCGACAAGGTTTTTGAAGAGGCCGGTTTCGAATGGCGTGCTGCGGGATGCTCGATGTGTCTCGCGATGAACCCCGATAAACTGATCGGCGATCAACTTTGCGCCAGTTCCAGCAATCGGAACTTCAAGGGTCGCCAGGGCAGCCCAACCGGACGGACCATTCTCATGTCGCCAGTGATGGTTGCAGCGGCAGCAGTAACCGGAGTCGTGAGCGATGCGAGAACCGTATTTGACCTCTCTGCCCCGGCGGCCGCCTGATGATCATCGGAATGAAAGTAGCCAGAGAACTGCGGCAATGAAGGACGAGCTACCGTTGCTGCCTTCCGGCCCTGGCGGGGTTCACCTGCCGTCACTCCGCAGCCTCTGACCGCGGCGAATATACACGGCTTACAGAAATTGCCAGTCACAAAACCTATCGACCGGATCCAGCGTAATCTTTTTCACTCATGAGTAGCGCCTCCTCCACGCAGAACCTTCCCGATGCGAACGGGCATTTCGGCACCTTTGGCGGGCGTTTTGTCCCGGAGACACTCGTCGCGGCACTCGACGCGTTGACAGAGGAGTATCAACTCGCGAAGGCGGATCCCGCGTTTCAAGGCGAACTCAAGCGCCTGCTTTCCGAGTTCTGCGGCCGGGAAACCCCTCTCTATCATGCTGAGCGCTGGACCGAAAAACTGGGCGGGGCCCGCATTTACCTGAAGCGTGAGGACCTGCTCCACACCGGAGCGCACAAGATCAACAACGCGCTGGGGCAGATCATGCTCGCCAGGCGACTGGGTAAGAAACGTATCATCGCCGAAACCGGTGCCGGGCAGCACGGCGTGGCCACGGCAACGGTGGCGGCCCGTTTCGGGATGGAATGTGTCGTCTACATGGGGGCGATCGACATGGAGCGTCAACGCCTTAATGTTATTCGCATGAAACTGCTCGGTGCCGAGGTGCGGGGAGTTGAAGCCGGCCAGAAGACACTCAAAGAAGCGGTGAACGAAGCCTTGCGGGACTGGGTCACGAATGTCCGCACGACCCATTACATTCTCGGCAGTGCCCTCGGGCCACATCCCTACCCGATGATGGTTCGGGATTTTCACCGGGTGATCGGGCTTGAGGCGAGAAGACAAATCCTGGAGCGCGAAGAGCGGCTCCCCGATCTGCTTGTCGCCTGCGTCGGCGGGGGCAGCAATGCGATCGGGCTCTTCCACCCTTTCCTCGAAGACGAGAGTGTGAAAATGATGGGCGTCGAAGCGGGTGGTCATGGCATCAAACATGGCGAACACGCGGCCCGTTTTCAGGGCGGTAAGCTCGGCGTGCTCCAGGGCACAAAGACATGGCTCCTCGCCGATGATGACGGCCAGATTGAGTTGACCCACTCCGTCTCCGCAGGTCTCGATTATGCAGCGGTGGGACCCGAGCATGCCTGGCTTCAGAGTGAGGGGCGTGTCGATTACACCTATGCGACCGACGAGGAGGCGCTCGATGCTTTTTCGGAACTATCACGGACCGAGGGCATTATTCCCGCTCTGGAGACTTCCCATGCGCTGGCCTACGTGAAGAAAGTCGCTCCGACGATGGGCCGCGATCAGATCATCATCGTGAATCTCTCTGGGCGGGGAGACAAAGATGTGGATCAGGCGGCAAAATTCCTGCTTCCGAACGGATAGACCGGACCGCGTCTCGCCAGGATGTCCTACTGAGGCACTTCGCCAGAGACTACGCCGCCGGTGGCTGCAGGCTTAGGCGCAGACTTGGTCGCAGGCGTCGTCGTTCCGGTCTTCGGATCCGTCGACGTGTGCGTTGACTTAATGAGCCGACCACTCCCGAGGATCTGATCCACCAAATCCTCGGTGATACCCTGCAATTCCCGCACCTCTTCTTCGCTGAGGATCTCCTGGTCGGGAAGTTTGGTCTTTTCCTGAATCTCAAGGAGCCGGGTCCGGATGAGCGCCACGAGCTTGTTGTCCTGAATGCGCGGTTCCAGCGTCTCCAGATTCAGGACAAAGTATTCCATCACTTCAGGACGGGCAAGGGTTGAGGCTTTTGCCGGATCGTACGGGTTCAGAGAGGCAGAACAACCGATCTCGAAAGCGCGCAACCACCCGGCGAGGCTGATGAGATTGGCCGCATCCACGTCCCGGATCAGCACCATTTCTTTTTCGACGTCTTTCTGGGTCTGGAAGAGCTCCTCTTTCAGATCGTCCCATTTACCGAGCGCCCCCTTTTCAAGAACACTCTTCATGTGACTGGAAATCCGTGTGCCCGATCCGAGAACCTTGGAATGGTTCAGGAGCGCCCGCCCGATGGGCTCAAGATCAAAGAACTGCTCGGCCTCCACTGCAAAAAATCCGTCGGCGAGGAGCAACCCCACGATCAAAGCCAGCCTCGTTCTATCCTGGGGGGTTTGTTCGGGGAGGGGGCGTTTCAGCTCATCGTAAGGAAGAGGCCTCAGCTTTTTGAGGTCATCAAAGATCTTCCGAATCGAAGGGGTCGTGAAGTCATTCACGCCCATCTCCTCACGTAAGTGCTCGTCCTCAAGCAACTCCTCGGGAATTTCCTGTGCCGACAAGGCAACAGGCAATGACCCCATCGAGATGAGAAAGACGAGAAGATGAAAGATCGACTGCTTGAAAAAAGACATGGTTGAACGGCTGAGTCTCAGCACCCCGGAAAAAAGAAAGTTAGTTCCGACCAAAAAGAATGCTAGAAATTTGTATTTATTTAAGATAGATTGATATTAGATATGAGAGAAATCTCAAATCTACCACTCACTCTCTGGAATCAACAACATCGGGAATTTGTAGCGGGGTCCTCTAAGAGAACACCTGAACCTGCGTTATAACTACAAATCCCAACATGAGCAATCACGTCATCCGGAAGTTCATTGGAACTTCAATCATCCTCACAGCAGCTTTAAGCTTAAGCAGTTGTGCCGTGCAAACCTCCGCCAAGCGGGACAGCTTGAACGTCATGGAGGTGTCCGTTCCGCAGCAGAAAATGGCGCTCTATCGTCAGGGCGAGCTGGTGAAGACCTATCCGGTCTCCACTTCAAAGTTCGGCCTTGGAGACGAAAAGGGGAGTTACCGCACCCCGCTCGGTAAAATGGAAGTGGCGGAGAAAATCGGAGCCGGCAAACCCGCCGGGGCTGTCTTCAAGAGCCGCCAGTGGACCGGCGAGGTCATTAAGCCGGACGCGCCGGGTCGCGACCCCATTGTTTCCCGTATCCTCTGGCTGAAAGGCTTGGAACCGAAGAATCAAAATGCATTTTCCCGGTGTATCTACATCCATGGGACGGCCGCTGAGAACGACATTGGTAAGCCTGTGAGCTATGGCTGTGTCCGCATGAAATCGAAGGACGTCATCGACCTCCACGACCGCGTCGGCGAGGGTTCCAAGGTTTTTGTGGTGCAAAAAGGACTCTGGCGTGACGCTGAGAAGGGTAAGGAAATGGGCGAGTCGATCCACGCGCTCCCCTTGCCCGTGGTGGCCGAGCCGATCGCCCTCAACGAGGTTACCCCTACGGCGGTAAAGCCGGTTTGGAATGAAGTCAGTATTTTCAAAAACGGTTCAGACGTGCTTTCGGAAGGAGGATTTGACACCTCCTATCTCAAGAGTGCCCCCCCGGCTGAGTTAAAAGTTGACTGATCGTGATCGGTGCGTATATTCCGCGCCCTTATTGATTGATCGAAACACCAGAAACCGATGGCCAACACCAAGTCAGCTCTCAAACGCGTCCGTCAGACCAAAGTCCGCACGTCGCTCAACCGCGCGCTCAAGTCCCGAGTCAAATTGACTCGTAAGACGGCTCTCGCGGCTTATGACTCGAACGATAAGGAGGCTGCGCAGGCTGCCTACAATTTGTTTGCCTCGGCTGCGGACAAAGCGGCGAAGAGCGGCGCGATGCACAAACGCACCGCAAGCCGTATCAAAGGTCGTATGGCGGTCCGCCTCAATCAGGCAGGCACTCCGGCGTAATTGGTTTCGATTCTGTCACTTTCACCGGGCAGACCCTGTTCGGTGACCCATTAAACCCTGTCTTACGACGGGGTTTTTTTGTGCCATGACGGGAATCACGGGGCAGCGAGAGGCAAAAATTTGCCTTAGCTCTTGATTTCCGTCTTCGAATCGTCGCACAATGGTCCGCTAGACAACGTCTTCCTACCCCCATGAAACCGCGATTCCTTTTTCTTCTTTTTTGTGGCACTTCTGCCGTTCTTCTTCCCGTGATCGCTCAGGATGCGGTCGTACCTGCAGTCGCACCGACTCCCCCGTCCGATCCTGTCACTGCCGAGGTCACTGTCCCCGCCGCGGTCATGCCGATTTCCCGCAAAGAGGTCCCGGCTCCGTTACTCCCCTGGATTGACTGGGTCCTGCGCGATATCCCCGACTTTGAAAGCCCGTCCGTTTACGATGCCGCTGAGACGCGGCTTTCTCTATGGCCGTCGCGGTTGCAGCTCGATGCTACCGCCAAGACAGCCACCTTTTCACTCGATGTCGCCGCTTTTGCCCCTACCTGGCTGGGCCTTCCCGGCAGTGCCCAGGTCTGGCCCACGGCGGTTTCGCTGGATGGCCGCCCTTTACCTGTCGTCGAGCGCGAGGGGCGTCCGGCGATTCATCTTCCGGCAGGCGGCGGCAAAGTGACGGGCAGCTTCCAGTGGAATGAGCTTCCTCAACAGATCAAATTGCCGCCGGAGATCGGGCTGCTCGCTCTGACGATCGAGGGTCAGGTCCAGAATGCGCCGTCGTGGGATAAGGACGGCACCCTTTGGCTGCAACGCCAGGCCTCCTCCGAACCGGTCGATGAGGATTTCCTATCGCTTAAGGTTCATTCTCTGATTGAAGACGGAATCCCCCTCTGGTTCGAGACGCAAATCGAAATGATCGTGGCCGGGAAGAGCCGTGAGGAAACGCTCGGCAC
>JAGNMT010000174.1 GCA_017991025.1 Verrucomicrobiales bacterium | reverse complement strand
GCATCCAGGCCGCCATCGCCAATCCCCAGAACATGGGGGAAATGGCCGATGCGGACGCCATCGGGACGGTCGGAAATCCCGAGTGTGGCGACATGGTCCGGATGTGGCTGAAATTTACTGAGAAAGACGGAAAGAAGGTCATCGACCGCGCCTCCTTCCAGAGCTTCGGCTGCCAGACGGCCATCGCGGTGGCAAGTATGGCGACGGAAATGTTAAAGGGTAAGACCATTGCCGAAGCGCGAGAACTGCACTCGGCCGATCTCTCAAGGCCGCTCGGCCCCCTGCCTCCCATGAAACTGCACTGCGGTGAAATGGTCGAAGGCGCCCTCCGCGAGGCCCTCAAGGGGGACCGCGAAACCCTTTCTCCCGTTCCTTCTGCCGCCCCCGGCAACACTCTCCTCGGCGACATGCACCAGCCCGCCCTCAAGTCAGGTAAACTCAAAGTCGTTAAACTGGACTAGCTTTTTAGCTATTAGCTATTTTGCTGTTTAGCTAAAGCGCTCCTGTGAACCAGAAACGAAGAACTAAGAACTAAGAACGAATTACCGTGCCTCCGGCACGATTCCCCATGCATCAGGAAATTACTCTCTCCCGCGACGTCGACGCCATCCAGATCCCCAGTGGCGATCTTATCCATCTCCCCATCGGGACAAAGGTGATGATCACCCAGGCCCTGGGCGGCACCTACACGGTGGCGACCCAATCCGGTCTCGCCCGCATTAAAGCCGAAAACGCCGATGCTCTCGGAATCGATCTGCAGGCCGAGAAGAACAAAAAATCGGCCGCCGCCGACGCGATCGCCTCGGGAGACGTCCAAGGAGCGATTTGGGAACAACTTAAACTCGTCTACGATCCTGAAATCCCCGTCAATATCGTGGATCTTGGCCTCGTCTACGACTGTCAGGTCACCAATGATGAAGGCGAAACCAACGTCGAGATCAAAATGACCCTCACCGCTCCCGGTTGCGGGATGGGCCCCACGATCGCCGCCGATGCTCAATCCAAGATTCTGATGCTCGAGGGTATCCACAATGCCCGCGTCGACATCGTATGGGATCCGGTGTGGAATCAGGACATGATCACCGAAGAGGGAAAGATGAAGCTGGGGATGATTTGAGGAAGCGGTTTTGCTGGTGGCGGTTTAGCTTTTTAGCGTTTCCTAAATTTCTTCCGTAATTTCCATTTGCTTCTCGGTATAAAGCCCTCATATTCCCGCTCCCCTAGCGTAGCGCTTGAAAACAAGTGACCCGTTCGTCTAAGGGTTAGGACACCGCCCTTTCACGGCGGTAATACGGGTTCGAATCCCGTACGGGTCGCCATTATTTCTTTAAAGCCGAGGACCATTTGGGGTCCATCGGTATTCCACTTCCGAACAAGCGCGGGATTTGAAGCCGTAGGGTTCGCCTGCTGCGGCGCAGTGAGGAACAAATGCGCTGGCAAAGTGCGAGCAACGCGAGCCAAGCCGCAGATTTGTAGCGAAGCGAAAGTAATCCCTTACGGGTCGCCACTTGTAAACACATTCAAGTCCACCTGCCGATTTGCTCGCAGGTGTCTCTCCCGAACAGGAACGGGATTAAGGCCGCGTTTTTATAGTGATACGTGGGCTTGCCCGAATTCTGGCGCGACGCGCGGTAGGGACGGTTCGATGAACCGTCCGCACTTGAACCATGGACACCCGATGCGGACGCCCCGGCGGTGCGTCCCTACCAAGGAACTCAGAATACGCCCAATCAAAAAACCGCACAGGCACCCAACATAGCGTAATCCCGTGCCATTCGTGTCATGTCCGAACATGAACGGGGTCCTAACTCCTAGTCGGAGAGACGCCTCTCCACCTCACAATTTTGCGGAAAACTTCCAGAGCTGTTTGTCGCTGCGGATGTAAAGGGCTCCTTCGGAAAGGGAAGGGGTGCTGAGAATCGTGTCTTCGAGCTTGATTTGACTGACGATCTTTCCCTCGGCGCCGCTGACGTCGATGACCTGGCCTATTCCGGTCTCGCTGAAGATAAAAATACGATCACCGGCTCCCGCGACAGGGCTCCCGCTGAAGGGGCCCTCGATACGGATGCGCCAGAGGCGCTGTCCGGCTTTTCGATCAAGGCAGGTGAGGACTCCGGCGTTGTTGATCAGGTATACTTTTTCACCGATCACGAGCAGGCTCGACGTGCCGGGGCGCTCGTTGGATTCGTTCCATACTTTCTCGGGGGCGGCTCCGGAGGAGGACACGGTCATGGCGGTGAGACCGTTCGCGGGAATAAAAAGCTGATCACCCGAGGCCGCACCCGACGGGATGGTTGAGGCTCCGTTTTCGATGTTAAACACCGATGAACCGGTCGAAGGAAGTATGCCGAGGACCCCTTTGCCCGATTGCAGGGCGACGATGGATTCCCCGTCTTTCTGAATGACGATGGGTGAGGTCCAGTTGGCGGCTTTGGGCCGCTCGATTTTCCACTTGTTCATTCCAGTGAGGAGATCGAAGCCGGCGGCAAAAGACTCTGAATCATTTTCGATCTGCGCGACGAGGGTGTCGCCGACGACGATGGGGGAGGAGGCGAGACCAAGGCTGTTCGATGCATTCGGGTAGTCAAGCGTGAGCGCCCGCATCCAGATGAGATTGCCTTTCAGATCGAGGCAGATGAGGTCATTGGAGGAATAGAGCGCATAGATCCTCTCGCCATCGCTGGCTGGCGTTGGCGCGGCGACATTGGTTTTGCTCTGTGTCATCGTCCGGCCTGTCGCCCAGAAGCGGCGTTCCCAGAGCGGGGCACCGTCTTTGGTGGAGAAGCAGAGGACGTGCAGTTGCTGTTGCTCGGGCCCGCTCGCGGCGGTGACGAAGACTTTGTCTCCCACGACAATAGTGCTGCTGAGGCCGCGGCCGGGCAGGGGCATCTTCCAGGCGAGTGTCTTTTCGCTGAGTTCAGCGGGCGTTGAAGTGATCCCGGGTGCGTATCCCGAGCCCTGCGGGCCGCGGAAGTTCAACCAGTCAGCCTTCAGGGGAGAGGTACCGCAGAGAGTAAGGAGGAAGACGAAAGCGATTCGGGAGAGTTTCATGGTCATGAAAAGAAGAAGGAGCGGGAATCAATTGGCGGGGGCGGGGCGTCTCGCCGGAGCGGCTTTTTCCGGAGTGGGTTTACGGTCGGTCGCGAGAATTGCGGTGCCGGTGCTGTCACAGAAGCGGAGCTGGAACTCCCACTCTACGGTCCAGTCCTGTTCCTGCTCATTCTGGCAGGCTTTTACGAGAAGGGTGTTGCGGCCTGCTTTGAGTTTCACGGGAAGGGAATACTGGTCGATGCGCTGGCCGCGGTGATATTCGTCGCGACCGAAAAGGAGTTCGCCGTTGAACCAGATCTTCCAGGCGTTCTTGCAGCCGAGGCGAATCTCCGCATCGCGGGCCTCTCCAGAAGTGAACTCGGTATAGGCATACCCGGTGACCTGCTTGAGCGGGGAAAAGGGGGTGTTGAAATCGATTTTTCCGTAGTCGTCAGAGCTCGCATACTCCTGCCAGGTGAGGGGTTTCGCGTCTTTGCCTTCGTAGGTCGACTTGAGGTTGATCTCTGTCTCCGGCGGATAGACCGTGTCAAAGCCCTTGCGATCAGTGTTGTCAAAGGGGCCGATGAGATGCCAGTGCATCAGAAACCCGAAGTGTTTCGGAAGGTCGAGTTTTTGTCCGTGTTTCTCGCGGAGCAGTTTTGCCACGGCGTTGATCTGGTCAATGTCGCGGGCGGCATCGAGGGCCCGGTTGAGGGTGGCGAGACTTTTATCTTTCTCTCCGGCGTCGAGTTGCGCGCTGCCTTCGGTGATCAGCTGCGCAACCGCATCCCGGCGCAGCGGGGCGCTCGGATCGTCGATCATCCCCGGGATGAGCGCTTTTGCGCCCTCGGGGGACACTTTAGCGTAGAGATCAAACGCTAGGCGGCGGGCGTGAGGTTCGTTTTTGCGGTCAACGACAAAGGCCTTGATCTCATCGGATGGAATTTTTGCCTTGGCACCGAGTTCACGCTCGAAAACGGTTTCCACGGCCGAGCGCATCCAGTTGCGTGCGACCGGACCGGCGGTTTCCATGGCGTTGAGCAGGGGAATGACAACTTCGGCTCCGTGGGAAGTCAGTTCGCTCCAGGCTCTGGTAGCCTCGGCATTCCCTGCGCCTTCGGGACCGATTTTCAGCAGTTGATCGAGGGGGCCCGACCACTCGGCGGAAAAAAGCGGGGATAAAGGAAAGAGGAGAGAGAGACAGGCGGGGAGAAAAAGAGGAAAACGTTTCATGAGGAAAAAGTAAGGGGGATTGCTGGATCCGATGAGCTTAGCTTCGTGAAGCCGGGGAGAGCAACTCCCGCAAAACGGTCATTTTGCGATCTTTCGGTAAAGATCGAGGGTCTCACGGGCGATTTCGGCCCAGCTGAATTTTTCGAGGACTCGCTCCCGTCCGGCGCGACCCATCGCGGCGCAGCGGTCGGGATCACGCATCAGTTCGTTGAGGCCTGCCGCGAGGTCGCGGGAATAGGCGGCGGGATCCATGGCCTCGAAGGGGGACTCTGTCTGTTGGTCGAGCGGGATGAGCAAGCCGGTTTCTCCGGGGAGAATGATCTCCTTCATGCCACCGACTTTCGATCCCACGACGGGTGTCTCGCAGGCCATCGCCTCGAGGTTGATGATGCCGAAAGGTTCGTAAATGGACGGGGTGCAGAAAACCCGGGCGTGGCTGTAGAGATTGATTTTTTCCGGGGTGGGCAGCATGTCCTGTATCCAGACAATGCGTCCGTCGTAGTCGGCACGTACTGCCTCGACGGCGGTTTCCATTTCGGCTTTGATCTCCGGCGTGTCAGGTGCCCCGGCACAGAGGACGATCTGAGTGCCGGGATCGAGATGCCGGATTGCATTGACGAGATGGATGATGCCTTTCTGGCGGGTGATGCGGCCGACAAAAAGGATAAAGGGCACTTCGGGGTCAATGCCCCGTTTCTCAAGAACACCCCGATTCGGGGTGGGACGGTATTCGTCGGGATCGATGCCATTATAGATCACGGGGACCCGTTCCTCAGGCACATCGAAGAGGCGCAGAATGTCTGCTTTCGTCTCGTGGGATACGGCGATGACCGCATTCGCCATCTCGATCGCCGTCTTTTCCAGCCAGACGGTGAAGTCGTACCCGCCGCCGAGCTGCTCGCGTTTCCAGGGACGAAGCGGTTCGAGGGAATGCACGGTCAGCGCCATCGGGATGCCGTAATTGAGGTGCGCGAGGATACCACCGAAGTGGGAATACCAGGTGTGCAGATGGACGACGTCCGCGTCGATCTTGCGGGTGTTAAAATCGAGGCATTTCTGAAGAGCGGAAAAGACTGAATGCAAGGCTGCCGGGGCGGTATAGCCGGAACTGTTCGAGGTTACCCCGAAAACTTCAGGATTTGCTCCCTCGATTCGTTGTTCGCCAAAACAACGCACCTCCACCTCGCAGAGCTTTGCCAGTTCCCGGGCGAGGTATTGAACATGAATGCCGGCACCCCCATAGACGTTGGGCGGGTATTCGTTAGTGAGGAGAAGTGATTTCATCGGATCGAGAACAGAGCGGTTCTGGTGCCAAATTCAAGAGAGAAGGCAGCTTTGCCGATATCTTGGCAGGCAAAGAGGGTTGCCCCTGTGACCAGACCCTGTCAGGCGACGGTGAGCACTGTTGAATTTAACGCCGCCCTTTCAAAGCTCCACGCTCGATCGCCATTTGGCGACTTCGATTTGTCCCTTGTGTCGGGCGCTGAGGGTTTTTTGCAGGGCATGGGACTGCTCCGTTTCACCGTGGACGAGGAAGACTCGTTCTTTTTTCCCTCCCATTTTGTCGAAGTAATCCAGCAACTCACTCCGATCGGCGTGACCGCTGAAGGAGTCGAGAATCTGGATATCAGCGCGGACTTTGAAAAAGTCGCCGAGGATGGGGACCTCTTCCATGCCATTACGAATTTTAGCGCCCAGGGTGTTCTCGGCACAGTAACCGACAAAGAGAACCGTGTTCTTCGGGTCTTCGATGTTGTTACGGAGATGATGGAGGACTCGTCCGGCCTCACACATACCTGAGGCGGAAATGATGATCGCCGGTTCGTGGAGATCATTGAGCTCCTTTGATTCGTTGACTTTACGGACGAGACTGAGATTCTCAAATCCGAAGGGGTCGCGCTTTTCAAAGAGGAATTCATAGACTTCCGCATTAAAGCACTCGGGATGAATACGGAAGATCTCGGTGGCACTGACGGCGAGTGGGCTATCCACAAATATGGGGACATCGGGGATCTCACCCGCTTCGAACAGTTGGTGCAGGACATAGACGAGCTGCTGGGTGCGCTCTACGGCGAAGGCCGGGATGATGACCTTCCCTTTTTTTTCCAGGGCCCGGTTGAGAATGTCGCTGAGAAGGTTGTTCGCCTGGGTAGGTAGTTCGTGCTCCCGGTTGCCGTAAGTGCTCTCCATGATGAGGTAATCGACATCCTGAGCAACGGCCGGGTCGCGGAGCAGTTCATTGTTCCCCCGACCGACATCACCGGAGAAGAGCAGCCGCTTTTTTTCCCCGTTTTCAACAATGTCGAGGATAACCTGAGCCGATCCGAGGATGTGGCCGGCGTCGATAAAAGTGAGCATCACGCCGTCTGCAATGGCTATCGGTCTATCATAGCCGATCGTGACAAACTGTCTGACACACTCTTCGGCTTCGATCTCGGTGTAGAGCGTTTCGATGTCGGGCAGCCCTTTCTTGGCCCGGCGTTTGTTGAGCCATTTGGTGTCCTGTCCCTGGATGCGGGCGCAATCGGCGAGCATGATCTGACAAAGATCCCGCGTGGCGAAGGTCGAAAAAATGTTTCCCGTAAATCCGTTGCTGGTCAGGCTGGGCAGATTCCCGCTGTGATCGATGTGGGCATGGGAAAGGACGACGACATCGACGCTTCCGGGCTCAAAGAAAAAATGGCGGTTCCTGTCATTGGCAGTGTCCCGGTGCCCCTGGTAGAGGCCGCAGTCGAGAAGAATGCGTGAGCCGTTAACATCAATAAGGTGTTGGGACCCGGTCGTAGTCTCTGCTGCACCGCAAAAGGTAATCTTCATGGAAGATCAGTAGCGGTTTCGAGGCTGGCGGGCAAGAGGCAAGGTGGGGCGGAAGGCATTCACGCGCAATGGTAGAAAAACGATGTTTGGCGAGTGTCCGTTTAATTTCTATGGCCGATTTATAATTTCCATAATTTAAATACGGGAAAATTAAAAATTAATTCATAAATATTAAATTTATCCTTGTGCGAAATATAAAGATGTTATAGACTCTCCCCATGAATCGAATTGCGACCACCCTGACGACCCTCGCGGCATCTGCTC
>JAGNMT010000173.1 GCA_017991025.1 Verrucomicrobiales bacterium | reverse complement strand
ATATCGAGGAGTATGAGCGTCAGCGCTCACCTGAAAAATTCGACGATAAGCCGTGGGACGCGATCGTTTTTAAGAATCCTTTCACTTTTCCCATGACGACGGCACCGGCGATGCTGGTGGACAAGGGGGACTTTCAGGGGCAGCAGATATCCACCTGGACCAATCCCGGGGCGGAAACATCCATCCGCATTACCAAAGCCTTGAGCATAGCCACCCGTTCGGTCGAGAACGAGATCCCGGATTCACGCGTGAATCTAAACATTGCGGGTAATGACTATTATAAGGTGCAAGTGCAGGGCGAACTTTCGGTAAAAAACCATCGTGGAACACCTGCCGTTCTTGCCATCAGCCGGAGCTTCTCCGGAGAATTGCGGGAGGCGGACGATGAACCACAGTCGCAACTTCTTGAAACGGGTGTCTACTCCATCAATAAGCGCAATGAACTGAAGTGGAGGATCGATCTAAAACAGGGTCAGGAGAAAACGATACGGTATCGTTATGAGGTGCTGGTGGATAACTGATCCCCTCTATTTCGGGAAATGAGTATCCCTACCGGGTCGCCGGCCGGACCGGCACTCCGTGTTCGGCGAGATACGATTTCACGTCGCTGACGGTGTAATCGCCGAAGTGGAAAATGCTCGCGGCGAGGACGGCGTCAGCTTTGCCCCGGTTGAGTACCTCGACCATGTGATCGAGGTTCCCGGCTCCTCCGCTTGCAATGACAGGAATCGGAACGGCGGCGCTGATGGCGGCGGTGAGTTCGATGTCGTATCCCGCGCGGGTCCCGTCAGCGTCCATGCTCGTTAATAGTATCTCGCCAGCCCCCCGTTCGAAAACCTCTTTCGCCCAGGCGATGGCATCGCGACCGGTCGGGGTCCGGCCTCCGTGGGTGTAGACTTCCCATCCGGAGCGATCACTTTTTCGCTTGGCGTCGATCGCGACCACGATGCACTGAGCCCCGAAAGCCTTCGACCCGGCCGAGACGAGTTCCGGATTGTCCACCGCCGCGGTGTTTACTCCGACCTTGTCGGCACCGGCGAGGAGCATTTCCCGCATGTCCTCGACCTGCCGAATCCCGCCACCCACGGTGACGGGCATAAAACAGCGTTCGGCCGTTTTCCTCACGACATCAACCATCGTCTTCCTCCGATCAGAAGAAGCGGTAATATCCAGAAAGACAATCTCATCCGCACCCTGCCGGTTGTATTCGACGGCGCAATCGACGGGATCTCCGGCATCGCGAAGATTCACAAAATTCGTTCCTTTGACAACCCGGCCATCGGTCACGTCGAGGCAGGGGATGATTCTTTTGGTGAGCATAAGCTCAGGGTAGCAGGTCGTAGAAATTCCGCTTTCGGAAAGACTCAGAAAAAAAATGGGCAATTTTCATAAAAAACTCTGGTAATCACGAATGATTAATGGTTAACTTTGCTTAACTGTTGTCTAATACCGCCATGGAAGCTCTTGCACACGATACCTCAAGCGAATCAATTCCCTGCTGCGACGACTCGTTTGCAGTGATTCCCCGCAACTGTGATACCGCAGTGGTTTACTGGAACCTCACGAGTGAACGGCAGCCGATACACTCGAAAGTCCGTCTTTGCCTTCAGGTAAACGGGAAAGAGTCTGATGCAGAAGAAATGATCATTCTGCACCGGGAGTCAGGGCATTTTATCGTGCCGCTCCTTGCGAATGACAGGGAATACAGCATTGCCCTCGGGTGGTCCGACGCGAGTGGATTTCGTTCTATCTTCGAGCAAAGTGTCCGCCTTCCTGACTACCCGCAGTCCTCCGTCGGGGCGATGAGTTCCTCTCTCAGCTATCGGGGTGCCCACTTCTGGCCAAAGGGATACGGGACTTCGGTGAATTGAGGGAATTCCTTCTCACCGATCAATTCCTGTGTTTCATATCAATAGTGCCGACGATTCGCAACTTGAGGCTTTTCTTGAGTATCTGTCGGTGGAGAAGAACAGCTCCCATCGTACTCTCGCGAATTATCATCATGCTATGGCCCGGTTTCGGGAGTGGCTGCCGCCGGATAAACCCTGGGTGGCAGTCGAGGCGGATGACTTTCGTGATTATCTCTTTAAGTGCATGCGGGACGAGTGGGCCCGGGCGACGATCCGCCTTCACTTCGCGGCATTGCGCAGCTTTTACAAGTTTTTGACTCGTCGTGCCGGATTGAAGATCAATCCGGTCGTAGAGGTGCAGCTACCGAAGGCGGAGAAAAAGCTTCCGATCGTGCTGAATCAAACGCAGGTGATCGAGTTGATCGAGAAACCTCTCAAGGTCGGGCAACCGAAGCAGGCACCTTCCTGGACTGCGGAGCGGGATGCTGCGATTCTTGAATTGTTCTACAGTTCGGGTGTCCGGCTTTCCGAACTGGCCGCTCTTAATGTCCCGGATTTTGATCTCCATAACGAGTGCGTAAAGGTTTTCGGAAAGGGGAGTAAGGAGCGTATCTGCCCGGTCGGGACTCCGGCGGCGGAGGCAATCCACCGCTACCGCAATGCGGCGCGGGTTCTTGACGGGCCTCTTTTCATCAGCAAGGTCCGGCGAAGATTGACCACCCGGGCGATTTCCGACGTGTTTAAAAAGTACCATGCGCTCTGCGACATTCCGCAGAGCGCCAGTCCCCATAAGTTGCGCCATAGCTTTGCCACGCATCTCCTTGATCATGGGGCCGATCTCCGAAGTGTGCAGACCCTGCTGGGCCACGCGAGCCTGTCGACGACTCAGATCTATACACACGTTTCAATTGAGCGGATGAAGCAGGTCTACGACAAAGCCCATCCGAGGGCCTGATTCGCTAATCGGGCGCATCATCAGACTCGGGAATGAAGCGCAGGGCTGCGGAATTGATGCAATAGCGCAGGCCGGTCGGGGGCGGACCGTCGGGGAAAACGTGGCCGAGGTGGGCATCGGAGGTCTTAGCCCGCACCTCAACTCGCCTCATTCCGTAACTGGTATCGACGATCTCGATCACTTCGTCATTACTGATCGCCTCGTAGAAGCTTGGCCATCCTGTTCCGCTGTCAAACTTCGCTTTTGAGGAAAAAAGCGCTACTCCGCTGATAATATCCACATAGACTCCGGGGGCTTTGTGGTTCCAGTATTCGTTGTCGAAGGGTGGCTCGGTGCCGCCGTTGCAGGTCACTTGAAACTGGGTTGGTGTCAGTTTCTTACGAAGCTCGTCCTTGGAATTCACGATGGTTTCAAAAGTGTTGGTTTGGAAGTTCAGGAAAAAAGAAGACTCGCAAAGCGGCGTTGATACTTCTCGGTTACGTCGCTCCTCGGCCCCAGGTAGAGAAAAATCTGTTTGAGGCTTCGTGAAGCAATATCGCCGCCAAATTCTTTGTCTCTCTCGATTACGGAAAGGAGCGCCTCGCAGGCGGCGGTGAAATTGAGGACTTGCATCGCATGAAGGCCCTCGGCGCAAAGTGTCGCGAGCTCTCCCGGCGGCATTTCCGGCGGGTGAGTTAGAAGCTGCGCGATCTCGCGAAGCGATGAGGCCCGATCGAAATAAGGAGAGCGGGCCGGGATGGCGTTCATGGCCGCACCGACTTCAGCGGGCGCCGTGGCGAGTGTCGCTTTTACCCTGAGAAAAAGGGCGTCTTCGTTCCCCGGGTCCGACGAGAGGACGACGGCCACCTTTTCAAGGGCACGGGCAAAATCGCCGGTGCTCAGGGACGCTTCCGCAGCAGCAAGTTCGGCTGCAAAAGGCGAGGGGATATACTGGGAAATCCAGCGCTTTAATTGTGGTTCCGCCAGGACGCCGGGCGACTCCGCCACGGATTTACCGTCAATGAAAAGCTTCAGTGTGGGAAGGCTTTGGATCCGGTGTTGTGCGGAGATCTCCGGATGTTCTTCGGTGTTCACCTTTACGAGGTCCCAGGTGCCTCCTGCCTCGGAGACAGCCTTTTCAAGAATGGGGGAAAACATCAGACAGGGGCCGCACCAATTTGCCCAGAAATCGACGACGACGGGAACGAGATGACTTCGTTCGATGACTTGTTCTTCAAAAGAGATCAGATCGTGGCTCATGGGAAGTAGGAACTGTTTCCCAAGGAAGATAAGGATGGATCAGGGTTCCCGCTATAGCGCGAAAAATATCAATTTCGGCTTTATCACTTTGAAAACTCGCATATAAGTCTCATTATTATGAATTATCTCATTTTCGCCATATTCGGAATGATTCTTTCTGTTCCTCTTTTTTGTAAGGCAGAAGGAGGTGACTTCGATTTGGCGCAAATCAAGACCGTGTATGGCAAGGTTTATCGCGATGTTTATATTGTCGAAGCGGATCGTTACGGACTGACTTTTCGCCACCGCGATGGGATCGCCAAAGTCGTATTCTCGTCGCTTTCAGCGAATCTCCGAATGCTCTACGAGGGCACGGACGAAGTCGGGAAAGACGAAGGCGACGCTGAGAAGAAAGAATTGGCTGCGGCGGACGCATCCGGCTCGATGAAGTCCGAATCTACTGGAATAACAGGTCCGGGGAATGACAGTGCCGCGCCACTTGTCTTCACCGTTCGGAACCGGGTTACCCTTCCGTCTCCCGCATTTTGGCTCGGTGGGGGACCTTTATGTGCCGGCAGGATGGGTTGGCCGGGTAATTGGCATCGTAATAGTTCAGCGCATCGTATGACGAACCCTTACTGCCGCGAACTTGTGGTCAGGGACTTCCTCTACTCGTCGGGACTGATTCCGAAGCCCCCGGGGATCTTCACTTATCCCGTTCCATACCGTTCGAGGTTGCTCTTTTATTAAAATGGCACTGGCGAATATCTTTTGAAACTGTGAAGTCGGTTATTGGCTCCGGGGCTTCGATGTAGTATTATGGCGGTCCTATGATGGCTCCAGACGACCTTGGTGAGAGAAGACAGGTGAACCACACACCCACGATTGCGCTGAGCATTGCAGCGATTCTCCTTCTGATTGTGGGGGCATTGAGTTACCGCGATTTCGTGCGGACCAGTCTCGAAAAAGAGTTTGCAGAGAAGGAGGCGCGAATGATGCAGCGGCAGGGGTATAACGGAAACGTGATGCCCGACCAGTCGGCGGGTCAGTCGGCGGGTCAGGTCATTCCGGGGCAGTTGCAGCCTAATTTGCAAAGCGGGGCACCAGTGAGTCTGCAACAGGGAGCACAGAACGCGACGGTTAACGCTGCTCCTCAGGCAACGGCTGGTCCCCAGCAGCCCTTGGCGGTGACTAATGTCGCCTATGACGCCCAGGGTAATCCGATAGCCGCTGCAGGCCAGGCAACCCTGCCGCTTCCGAACGACCCTGAACTCAACAATATCCGGGCTTCCCTCGATCAGGCACGCGAGCAGAGCCGGCTTACCGAGCAGCGCTATAATCAGTTGGCCGGAAACGTTGAACCCCGGGCTGGAGAGGCCGCTCCGGCCCCTGCAACCGAAACAAAAATCACTTCGGAGTTGCCCGATTTTCTTCGTAATGCAGTTGAGAATCCGCCCGGCGGGAATCCCGAAGTCGAGGCGCGTCTGGAGAAAATGAGGCAGCAGGTCTCCAGTGCCCCTTCTCTCGGTAAAGTCACTAGCTACGACAAAGACTGGGGTGTCGTGACTTTTAACGCCGGGACCGGGCAAGGGGTGAAAGTCGCTCAACGCTTTGCCGTTAGAAGAGGCGGTGAGATTCTTGGGTGGGTCAAGGTCGATCAGGTTGAAGCGGATCAGTCTATTGCCGTTCTCGTAACAAAGAATCGGGAAAGTGATACTTCAGTGAAGCCTGAGGTCGGGGACGACCTCATTGACTTCGAGCTTTTCTGATTGGGAGGTCGTGTCCATGCACGGTCTCTTTACAGTGCGGGACGTTTTCCGCGAGCCGGGCTTCAGCGGTAGAGTCCGGAGAGTGTCGTTTTCAGTATCTGCACTTCGTAGGGTTTCTGCAGGAAAGCAATTTGAGGAAGATCCCCGAGCGCATGATCCCCGGGAAGCTCGTCATAACCACTCGTGAGCAGAATCCCCAGGGAGGGATGGTGCCGGCGTAGTTCTTTTGCCAGATCCCAGCCGGAGATACCTTCGGGCATGACGACGTCCGAAACCACCAGTGAAACTTGATCGCGAATTTCAGGCCATAAATCCAGTGCCTTCCTTCCTGAAGCAGCCTCGATTACGTGACACCCCATCATTTCGAGAAGCTTGCGGACGAGCTTCCTCACTGCCGTCTCATCCTCCACGAGAAGGATGGTTGCTCCCTCAAGTTGGGAGTCTTTTAGTGAGGCCAGGCTTTGTCTGGAGGGGGGAGAAAAAATATCGGATTGAACAGGCCCTTCGGCGGGCGCGTTGCTACTTCCGTCGGCCGGAGGGCGGGACAGCTTGTGTGTCCTCCGAAACTGATCCAGCATTTTGTGACGCGCGTGCAGTCTTTGCGCTTTTCCGATCTGACCATCAGTGAAGGCGGAAATCAGGGAGAGGCGTGCGGTCGTGCCGCAATCCCCGATTCGATCCTCCTTCCGCATATATCCCGCGCAGAGAGCTCCTTTGAGACCGTCTCCCCAGTGGATTGGGCTGACGATGTAATGAGCTACCTCGGCTGACCCGGGCGGAAGGTCAAGATCAAAGGGTTGTGTCTGTTCGAGTGGATTCATCGAAGCGATGGCTTCGATGAGGGGAAGGTGCTGGATAGCGTCCGCCTCCTCTTGCGGGCCCGATGCCAGTGGAAGCGTTCTCGTGACAACAACCTGGCTGCCGAAATGAAGAAGAACCATCAAATCCGCCTTTATCGATCGCTGGAGCAACTCCAGCCGGGGGGTGGGGTCCGTTTGAATTCTCAGATTAAGTGCCGATTCGATAAATTGCAGGAGCTCCCCTTCCGCGACTTTGAAGCCTCCCTCGACCCTCTCGAATGGAGATTCCCCGTCCTGTGCAAATGGAAGGCTTTCGATTAAGCACGAAAGCACCAGGTCTTCGTCCGTCCCGCAGCAGGAGGCGGTGTGCCGCACCCGGACCCACTCACCCTGACGATTGGAATTGAATCGGTATTCCACAGATGAAGATGGATCGCCATCCCTCCAATTGCGGTCAATAAACCGTGAAAAATCAGCCTGATCGCGAGGATGAATACGCACCATCCAGTCTTCCAGAGAGTCCGCTCTCAAGCTTCCGTGAGTGATCAGGGTATTTTTTGCCGGAAACCATCGCCAGAAAGAAAAGGCACCTCTGCAAAAGAGTTCCAGAATTCCAGAAGCGAGGCGATTACCGGGAAGAAGACCTGTAGTGTTAGCTGTTGGAATCTCTCTGCTTAAGCCTTGGAGATTCGACTGACTTGTCGGTCTCGTGTCGGATTTGGGCAATGTACTGGGATATTTCAAAAGACTATATT
>JAGNMT010000172.1 GCA_017991025.1 Verrucomicrobiales bacterium | reverse complement strand
GGTCAATTTCATGAGAGAGGTCCAGCAGTCTACGTCGTAACATGTCCAGGGAAAAACGAGTTTTACTGGCGCTATGATGTCTTAGCGTTGACACTCGGTAAAACGAGTAGCGCGTGAACGAACACCCCAAAATCGTCTACATCACCGCCGGAGCGGGAGGCATGTACTGCGGCAGTTGCCTCCGGGACAACGCCCTCGCTGCGGGTCTTTCACAACTTGGTTGGGATGTGACCCTTCTTCCGCTTTATACTCCGATTCGCGTCGATGAGGAGGATCGATCCGTCGATCAGATTTTTTTCGGCGGCATCAATGTCTTTCTCCAGCAGAAGATTCCGTTTTTCCGGCATCTTCCCGCTTTTCTTGACCGCTGGCTCGACAACCCCGCCCTGATTCGGCGTGTCGCTTCAAGGGCGGTTTCTGTGAGCGCACAGGAACTCGGCTCGATGACTCTCTCGATGGTCAAAGGTGAGGATGGCTTTCAGCGAAAGGAGGTAGCGCGATTGGTGCGCTGGCTGAAAGAGGTCGCCAAACCGGATCTCATCTGCCTCACGAACCTCCTCGTCGGCGGTTCCATTCCCGCTCTGAAACGGGAACTCGGCGTGCCCGTGCTCGTAACCTTGCAGGGCGACGATGTTTTTCTGGACGAACTTCACGAGCCGTGGAAATCGCAGGTCTTGAAGGAAATGCGGCGGCTCGCAGAGGAAGCGGACGGGTTTATCACGTTCTCCGCTTTTTACCGGGATCACATGAGCGGGATGCTCGGAATTCCAGATGGAAAATTCCATCTCACACCGCTCGGGGTCACCGTCGCCGAGTTTGATGCGGTTTACGAGGCGAGAAAGACTCGCTCCTCCGGAGAGGTGATCGGCTATTTCGCCCGACTGTCCCCGGAAAAGGGATTCGACCTGGTGGTGAGTGCCTTCATTGAGGTCGCACGCGAGCATCCGGATGTCAGGCTTCACGTGGGTGGCTGGCTTTCGGAAAAGGACCGTCTCTTCTTTGATGAACAAGTCGCGAAAATAGACGCCGCCGGACTCACGGACCGGTTCCGTCATCTCGAAGCGCCGGATGGTGCAGCCAAACTCGAGTTTTTGAAAGGCATCGATCTTTTCACCGTGCCGGCCCGTTTTGTCGAGCCGAAGGGCATCTATGTTCTCGAGGCGATGGCCTGCGGGCTTCCTGTAGTAGCTCCGTCACGCGGTGCGTTTCCCGAAATGATCAAGGCGAGCGGGGGAGGGCTGCTTTGTGAACCGGAAGATCCATCCGATCTCGCGGCGAAGCTCTCTGAGCTGATCGCTGACCCGGCAGAGGCCTTTCGCCATGGAATCAGCGGCCGGGCCTGGGTCGAAAGGTTCAATGACAGACGGAGCATGGCGGAGGCGACGGCGGAGGTCTTTCAAAGAGTGCTGGCTGAAAGGCAACAGGGTTAGCTACTGAAGTTTACTCTCTTAAGCCTCTTACGTTCCTCAACTCCGCTTCCGGTAGGTCGCCGGGGTGATGCCCATGTGTTTCCGGAAGTGCTGGGTAAACGCGCTTTGATCGCAGAAGCCGAAATCCAGCGCGATCTCGGCGATGGGTTTGTCACTCGCGCGCAGTACTTCGCAGGCGGCCTGGATGCGGGTCTTGATGAGGAAGGTGCGCGGGTTGGTGCCGAAGACTTCGCGAAAGCGACGGTTGAACTGCCGCACTGACATGCCGGTGCGTTTCGCGAGATCGGTCAGATTGACAGTTTCGTGGAAATGATCGCGAATGTAGCTGACGGCCCGGTCCAGTTGGAGATGCGGGGTCAGCGCCGAGCGTCCGCCGGAGTAACTCTGCACGGTGCCCATGACACCGATGACCGAACCGTCCCGACCGAAGACGGGAAATTTATTCGTGAAGTACCAGTCGGGCAATCCCTGCCGGTTGAAGAAGAGTTCGACGATCTTCAGCTTCGGTTTTCGTGTCGCGATGACGTGCTCGTCGTCCTCCCGGAATTTCCGCGCGAGTTGCGCGGGAAAGAGCTCGAAGTCATTTTTACCGATCAGTTCCGCTTCCGATGCACAATTGAGCCGCTCCCAGAAAGCGCGGTTGGCCGAGACAATCTGGAAAGCGCGGTTCTTGGCGAAAAAGGAAACACCGGGGAGATAATCGAAGAGCACTTCGAAGTGAGTGGCTGGTGAGAGTTGCGAAAGGAACTCCGACTTGAGGGTGTCGCTGCGTGTCGCCATGGAACCGTTTTCGACGGTACCCCATGGCCGAAACACCACAAACGGATTCCTGATACGGAGTTGCGGGCTGACAGGGGGTGGGGCGACTTTCTCACGTCTCGAATCCAAAAGGGGAACGTTGGCTAATTCCGTGCCCTCTTTTTCATGCTCGAACGCACTCGCATCTCCTGCTGGAGTGTGGGCTTCAGCCCCTGGGGGCGAGGATTCGTCGATAGACTCAGGAAACGGCTGAAGCCGTCACTCCAGCCTATTCGGCCATATATACAGGGCTCACTTCTGCTTGATCACCTGGACTGCATCAATGTGGGCGTTTCCGTCGACGCCTTGGTTGGTGACGACGACGGCTCCGGGTTTGCCGGATTCGAAACGGAAGACGCCGAGCCCGTAGAATCCCTTGTCGAGAGGGGGGGCGATTTTCTGGTTCACGGCAATGGTCTTTTCGCCGTCCGCCGACCGGACGGTCACCGGGGTTTTTGAAGAGCGGTTTTCGTGAGCCTGATGAGAAATGCGGACTTCATATTCTCCGTCCGCAGGGACGCTGAACTCGAAGGTCGCCGAGGCGATCTCTGCCGCTCCTGCTTTTGCCGGCGAGGTGTAGCGGTAGCCATTCTCCACATAGTTCTTTAGACCTTCACCATGAGTCCATTCGCCGACGAGTTTGGCCTGGTCATCGTCAATAACGATGCCTTCGAGCTGGCTCTTTAAGATACTGTCGCCGATTTCTTCCGCAAAGACGGGGAGGGCGGGGTCAACCGCGAAAGCATCCGCGATGGTGGCGCGGCGCTGGTTTCCGGGAATCTGGAGTAGAGCGATCAACTCATCGAGGTGCTGGTAATAGACGTCACGCGGGCTCACATTGTGTTTGGCACAGATCGCGGCGGCTTTGCCGACGACGACTCCCATCATGCCGCAGGTCTTCATGACGCGCACGGTTCCAAGGGCTTCGTGAGTGACGCTGATGTTGCGTCCGGCCATAAAGAGATTCTCGATGTTTCGTGAGTAAAAGCAGCGATAGGGAACGGGGTAACCCTTCTTGCGATCCACCCCTTTGCCGTGGACGGCTACAGAGATGAAGGGGTTCTCTTCAAACTTCTTCTCATATTGCTCGTTCGGGTAATGCAAATCGACCGACCAGGTCGTGAGGACACAGCCGTCTTCGAAGGGCTTTTTCGAGACGATGTCCTCTTCGGTGAGCACGACATCACCCAGCAATTGCAGGGTTTCCCTGGTGCCCCCGACGTAGGCCATCCAGTTGAGACGGGCGTTTTTGTGCGAGAGCATGTCAGGATCGTAACGGTCATAGGCACCCTTATTCTTGATCGCATTCCATGCTCCGAATCCGGCGAGCAGATTCCAGTCGCGAATCTCCTCGAGATCGAGGAGGGGGTGTTTGTCAAAACCGCTCTCCCAGAACCACTCGGCGTGAAACTTTTTCGGGTAGGGGAAGTCGCCCTCCTCAAGCGGCAGTGCCCAGGGGGTCGCGGGAAAGGATTGCGGTGAATCTGTATTCTCCCAGGACCACATGTTCGACATGCCCATGCGGCCCTTTTCCGCCATCTCGTGATCGGCCCCGGCCATTTTGCCGATGGTGCCGTGGCCGGTCGTGTCGCAGAAGGTTCTTCCGGTAAACCGGCGAATCGCTCCGGTGCGGGTGTCGAAGGCCTGGACGGCCTCGATCTTCGTCTTGCTCGCCATCTCGACTTTGAACGCGTGATGGTTGAGGAAAAGCGTGAGGTTCTTTTCCGCAGCGACGATGTCTTGCTTTTTCCCGTCTTCGTATTCTTCGTAGGTGCCCGGGGAGGCTTTGGCATTGTCTTCGAACTCCCTCACAATGTCACCCACAGGATAGAGGCCGGGAGGGGTGTTCCCCATTGCCCAGACGCGGACCTCGGACGACCCGTTGCCGCCGAGGACCGAACGATCCTGAATCAGGGCGACCTTCAGTCCCATGCGGGCCGCGGAGATCGCGCCGCAGGCACCGGAATAGCCGCCGCCGACAAAGACGATGTCAAAGGGGCCCTCAGTCGTTGCAGCTTCAGCGATCCCGAGCATCTTTCGCCGCCAGGCGGGGAGGACTTCGCTGGAGTTGTCGGGAACAAAAGCGGGATCACTTGAGAAGAGGAGGGCATCGCAGCGTCCGTTGAATCCGGTGAGATCGGTGAGCGCGAGGGTGGTCTTCAGATCGGTGATGGAGATCGTGCCGCCGTCCTCCCACTGCCAGGTCGCTCCCGTTTTCCCGAATTCGTGCGCAACCGCAGTCTCGCCCAGTTTTACTTGAAAGCGCCCCGGGGCGGCGGTGGCGTCGACTTCACCGGCGAACTTTTCCACCCAGTTTTTGGTTCTGACCCAGAGGCGGTAGTCGCCGGCTTTGGGGAAAGTCACTTCGGTCGTGGCATCGGCGACCGGCTTGCCGAGCCCGTGGGCGATAAGGTAAGGTGAACCCATCGTCCCGATAAACTGGGTGTCGAGCTGCCAGCCTCCCGGCTGGGTAAACGATTCCGCCTCAACGAGAATCTGATCGGCGTGGCCGACGAGGGGGAGGGCCAGCGCGAGGAGTGCTGCTTCTATTTTCATTGCTCTACTCTGTCAGTATTGGACCAGAAAATCCACTGCGGAGTTTCCGCGTGGATACGCCGGAAGAAATCCTGTCCAACCTGCGCGTGAGTGGCATCCGCCCTGTCCCTGAGTGGACCACTTCATTGAGATTTTCGCCGGTTGGAACTTGCCCGTTGACGCTTAGCCACCCCGCGTTTATCCATTGCCCGATTTTCTGCGGAGGATATTTTTATGGCTAAAAACGCGAACTATTTTGCCGGACTCGATATTGGAGGAACGACGGTGAAAACCGTGTTGGTCGATGAGGGCGGTGACCTGGCGGGAGATATGGTCGAGGTTCGCAGCCATGTGAAGGATGGCTTTGAGGCGACTTTCAGGCAACTCGAACTGGCCCTCGATCAATTGACTGCGAATATCGGGATCGTCAGAGATCAGGTGCGCGGCATCGGTATGGATGTTCCCGCTCCTTCCAGTGACGGTGTCATCTGGGCTCAGGCGAATCTCGGAGCTGACTGGGTCGGGACAAATGTGAGGGATCTCTTTTCGGCGCGTCTAGGCGGACTTCCCGTCTACATGACCAATGACGGTAATGCTGCCGCGCTCGGGGAATACGCCGTGCGGAAGAAGCATCATGGGGGACTGCTTCTGGTTGCTCCGGGTACGGGCCTTGGAGGTGGCCTGGTTCTTCCCGGTGGACGGGCTTACGAGGGGCAGAACGGTCTCGCGCTTGAGGTGGGTCACATTTCGGTTCCGCACCGGGAGGATGACGGGGAACTGCCGAAATGTAGTTGTGGTCTGCACGGCTGCCTTGAGGCCTGGGTTTCACTCGTCGCGCTTCGCCGGCGGATTGGCCTTGAATTGGCGAAACCCGAAAACGCTACCCATCCGCTGAACGACGGATCCTCGAACGAGGAAAAGGCGTTCCGGTTGCGTGACTTCGCTCAACAGGGGGATGCCCTCGCGATCTCTATTTTTCGCCAGCAGGGACAGATTCTCGGTTACGGGCTGGCTGACCTCGTGCGTGTTTTTGATCCGGGGCTTGTCGTTATCGGTGGCGGTCTTGCCGAGACCACCGGGTTCCGCGATCACTATCTCAACTGGGTCATGGAGGGCTTCAAGGAGCGCGCCTGGCCGGTCTACCTGAGAAGTCCGATTGATCCTTCCAAGGAGACGACGGATTTTGAGTGGGCGAGTGGAGGGGACTCCTCGGCCGCTCTTGGCGTAGCATTCTCCGCGAGGGAAATGTTCGGCTGAGATAAAAACGGCGGGGCGGGTTGTTTTTGATCAGTTGCTGTGAACCTCGAGGTCGGTGATCTTGTAGGTGCCGCCCATGTCCTGAAAGAAAACCCGGGCCCATCCGCCGTTGAATTGCAGCAACATGTTATCGTTGTAGTAGGGGATATTTCCGCGATGCGACAAATTCCAGTTGAGCTTGCTGACGGCTTCGGGAGTTGCGTAGCGGAGGGCCATGGCCCGGTCGAGCCGGATATAGGCGGTGAGGAATCGCAGGGCGACATCGTGCTTTGTCAGGTGTTCCTCAACCGGTGTGGGCGTTGTTACCGGCACCGGGGAACTTCCCGGCGAAAGCGAACTGGAGAGTCCTGTCGTGGGATCGACGCAGGAGCATAGCAACAGCGGGGTGAGGGCCAGAGCTAGTAAGGAGATTTGAGAGATTTTCTTCATCAGTGGAACCGGGCGATAGATCTTCGGGGAGCGTATCAGAAGCGAGTAGGGAGGTCCAACGTTTGATTCACGAAGGAGACGAGTTGGCCTTTTTACCGGCTTCAAGGGGAGGCAGGATCACTTTTCGTTTCAAGAGCCAGCAGACACCGACGAGGTCATAGACCCCGCGGATGGCCCGGTCCAGATTGGTGTATTTCGAGGTGCCTGCCTTGCGTTCGCGATGGTTCACATCGACCTCCGCCATTTTTAGCCCTGCATGAGTAAAGATAGCGGGCAGAAAGCGGTGCAACCCGTTAAAGGGAACAAGGAGATCCACATGGTCCCGGTGAATCGCCTTGAGCGAGCATCCTGTGTCGCTGATACCGTCGTGGAGGAAGAATCGCCGGACCCGGTTTGCGATGCGCGAGGCGGCACGGCGACTCCAGGTGTCTTTGCGGGTGGCGCGGCGTCCGACTGCAATGTCGCACTGACCGCTGCGGACGAGATTGACCAGTTTTGCGATATCGGCAGGATCATTTTGCCCGTCGCCGTCGAGCATGACGAGGATGTCCCCGGAAGCAAAATGGAGGCCGGCGTAGAGGGCACCGCTTTGACCTCGATTTTTCGTGAGGCGCAGTGGACTGACACCTTCGACGTTCTGCATGAGTTCCCACGTCCGATCGGAACTGCCGTCATCCACGGCGACGATTTCGGCGTCGGGCTGGCAGGCGACGATTTCGCGAAGGACAAATTCGACGCATTCTTCCTCGTTGTAAAAGGGAACGATAATACTGACGGATTCTTTTCCGGGCGGAGAATCGCGCAGTCCGGGGCGACGGGAGAAAGGAGAGAGATAGCCGGGGGAGATCATGCAGTCAGACAAACGGTGTTTTATGGCTTTTGGGGCGGTGGGCTTTCTGGCCATGACTTCAGG
>JAGNMT010000171.1 GCA_017991025.1 Verrucomicrobiales bacterium | reverse complement strand
ATGCCAGTGCGAGGAATGCAAACGAGTGATCCCGCTTCCTCGTGGATGGGGTCCCACTGCCGGGAGTGGCCTGGTGGTGTTTGAGGTTACCTTTCATGACGGCATCGCGCTCGATGGAAATAGCGATCAATACGCTCATCAGTTTTAGCTATCCGTGCAACTCCTTCATCACGCCGGACTACTGCCAGGAAATCGCCTTTTTTATCCTCTCGCTCGCTTCCCGCCGAAGGCCCGGAGTCGGAGGGGGTTCAGTGAAATACGGAATTTGGAGCCTGACCGCCGTTTCTCGTTTCCCCCGTTTCCCCTTTCTTTTTACATCTCTGACCCCACCTCAAGATTTCACTGCACGGGCTCCATTTCTAGGCCCCCGGCTCACTTCCCGCCGAAGGAGCGGTTCTGGCCTTAGGTTCAGTGCTGGCTCTGCAATCGCCGCGCAGACGAACAACCATCCCGTTTGCGACGCCGAAGTGGGCCCACCCGTATATGCACCACGTGACTCCCTTCTCCGTCTCAACGGAATCAGGCGATCCGAGAATGCGGCGAACTTCGACAAAGCTCGGCTTCTTTTCAATCTCGAGGGTCAGGTATCGGACGTTCGCAACCTCTTTCCCGAACCGACTGACCGCTTTGGGCCAGGCAGTGAATAAAGCCTCATTCACGATCGTTTCGTTCATGATCTTGATCGCTGCGGGATCGTTGAGGGTTGTTTTAGGATCCTGCTGCAAATTTAGCCACCGACCGACGAGCAAAAACGCCTCTCCGAGTTTCGAAGCGCGTTTTGCCAGGTCCCCGCCGCCCGCGTTCTCGCTCATTACCACCGCTTGGCTGTCAGCGGAGAGCTTTCCGACAGGCACCGCAAACACCGTTCCATCACCGCGTTGAAGCGTGACATTCCCGCCTTCGACATACAGCATCGTCGCCCTGACGGATCGACCGTCACCGCTAGTCCAGTCACGAAATCCCCACATCGGGATGCGGCCAAAGGTCAACACAGGCGCATCACCTGCAGTGGGGCTCTCTTCCTTGGAAAACATCCAGATCGAGTCCTCCGTGGTATCGACATCGTTCACCGTGCCGAAGCGCCCGAAGACTGTAAACAGCCCTTTCGGGACTTGAATCACCCTCGTCGTGGACGCCGGCACCCTCTCATTTCTGGCACCTTCAGAGCCGCGGAAGATGCGGATTTCGACATGGTCCCGGGACAAATTGCTCAGTGTCACCGCGGAGGTTTGACCCGCCTCTTGTGCACAAACCGGGATATGGCGGCCGAAAAGGAAAAAGGCGGCCAGAAGGAATGTCCTCGAACCAAAGGGAAGAACCTGCCTACCCCAGCCCTTACAGGAGTTCGCAAGTGGCGTCAGATCCCGAAGGTCCAGGCACAGAAATCGAAGTTTCCCATTCATCTTTGCTAACTGCTTTAAAATTCCCCCTGCTTTCACGGATTCCTTTTTCTTCGAGGACCCAATAGTGCGTCAATCCTTTTTTCGCGGTCCCCATAAACTCGTTGTAACTTTCGCTCGACCGGGCGATGCCCGGATCGTGATCGTGCGCGGGAAACGCCGGGGCCATGCGCCGGACCCCTCGTCGAGAGCCGCTGCGGCCAGGGCGATTGGGAAGAGATCGGTATCCTCGGCAGCCGGTCTGCGTGGCAGCCACCCTGCGCGACACCCGCCCCCTCGCCGTCCGCGGTCGGACCGAAGGGCGGGAATACCGGGCGCGGTTCTTGGATGGGACGGAGGAGATCAGCGGCGATTGCTCGCCGGTGGAGGGGGGTGACGGTTTCGGTGTGAGGGGGAGGCTTGTTCCCCGTCTCCCCGCCAGGACATCGGCTCGCGAATCATTCTCCCGCCAATTGGATCGCCCGGGCCGACAAGGACGAATCGATCCACATTCCGCGCGTTTCCAGCAGATTGATGGCGGTGCCCACGGATGGCAGCAGACCGATCTGCTTGGCTAAAAGTAGGATGCCGAGCGTGCCCGTGACTTGAAGACCGAGAGTGAGGGCGACGCGGCGCGCCTTGAGATCATCGAGGATGACGGCATCCAGTGCCTCGCTCAGGGCCGTCTGGATCACGGCAGCCTCGCCCAGGTCGATTTGGGCCGAGATCAGCGGATGAACCGCCACCGCTTCCGTCCGGTGGTGGATGCCGGGCAGTGACTGGATTTCCCGCCACGTTTCGTCTTTCGCGTGGCCGGCGGCAAGTTCCTGTCCCACCTCGAGCGGGACGATGATTTCTCCAATTACGCCCGGCAAGGCACCCAGCCCGCCCGGCAGGACAGCATGGAGATGAATCGCCGGACTCGTGTTAATGACTGTCATGCAGGGTGCGCGCGACCTTCAGGTCGTTCTCCAACTCTTCCTCACCGGTTTGCAGAGCGGAGACGCCCCATCGGCCGAGTTCATAGAGAAAGTGGACCCGCGGAACCCCGGCCAGATCCGCAGCCTGCCCCGAACTGAGTCGGCCGGTGTCGAAAAGCTTTACCGCCATCGCCATGCGCGCCTCGCGTTCGAACTCGCCCTCGGAAACATGCAGCGAGCCCAGGAGCGATTCGGGGTAGGGAATCCGGAGCGTTTTCATGGGCTCAGCTTACGGCATCGGACAGGAGAAGGCAAGACCCCGACAGGCTCGCCAAAATGGGTCGACACCTCTTCACTGGGGGCCATGCCGGACTCGTCGTCGAGAGCCGCCGCGGCCAGGGCGATGGGGAAGAGATCGGTATCCTCGGCGGCCACCCTGCACGACACCCGCCCCCTCGCCGTCCGCGGTCGGACCGAAGGGCGGGAAGACCGGGCGCGGTTCTTGGATGGGACGGAGGAGATCAGCGGCGATGGGGCGCCGGTGGAGGGGGTGACGGAGTTAGGTGGGTTTTGTCACGAAATGTTGCCTGATCCCTTCCACGCGGCTGAGGGCCAGAACTAAACAATGTTAACCATTAAATTAATATTATTGACAAAACGATGAATATTATTTACTTTTCGGCCGCCAATCGATCCCAATGAAGCGATTCCCCGTCACCTGCCCCAGCTGTAGTCACCGACTTGAGGTCAAGCGACTCTGCTGCTCGGAATGTGGCACCGAGGTCGAGGGCGTTTATCCACTGCCTGACCTCGCCGCCCTCTCGGCGGAGGATCAGGCCTTCGTGTGTGACTTCGTCAAAGCCAGCGGCAGCCTCAAAGAGATGGCCGCCCTGCTGAAGGTCAGCTACCCCACCGTCCGCAACCGCCTGGATGACGTGATTTCCAAGCTTCAAACCCAAAACCAAGACTGAGCCCCACCTGCCATGACTTCCTCCAGCTCCTTCCGCCTGAGCCACTTCCTCTTTCAGCCCTTTGTCCGCATCGCGGGCCTGGAGTCCCTCCTCCTTGGCCTCGCCGCAGTGCTCCTCGCGGGCTGGGTCGGCTCCTGGTCCGGCGTGCACTTCGATGGCGTGCTGGACGTGCATGTCGGCACGAAAGCGCCGCCCCTGTGGCTCTTCCTGGCCGAGGGGATCATCGACTGGCTCACGCTCGGGATCATCCTTTACGCCGCCGGGAAGCTGCTCTCACGCACCGCCTTCCGCGCCATCGACCTCTTCGGCACGCAGGCCCTCGCCCGCTGGCCTATGCTGCTCGTCAGTCTCGCCTGCCTCACGCCAGCGTTTCAGCGGTTCAACGCGCAGTTGATCGAGGCCATCACGAAAATGGGTGTCGATCCCACGAAGTTTGCCATGCCCGCCGATGGCATGGGCGCGGCCGTGTTTGGCGCGGTCACGGTCCTGATGCTCGCCTGCATCGTGTGGATGGTTGTGCTCCTGTGGAAATCCTTTTCCCACTGCTGCAACCTGAGGGGTGGCAAGCATCTCGCCGCCTTCATCCTCTGCCTGCTGATCGCCGAGGTGGCGTCAAAAGCCCTCATCGTCCACTTGTTCAAGCTGATCTGAACCTGCGCCCATCTCCCCGGGAAAAAGAACCTCGTCTGGATCGCCGTGGTCCTGGCCGCCCTCGTCGAAGGACGGCTGACTCGGAAAGCGGATCAGGCAGGGTCAGGTCGTCGAGCAGACCGGGTCAGGAGAGCGCGTGCTTGAGCAGGTTCGCCCCCGAGGGAGGGGGAAGAGGTGAGAGGTTTAGTGGTTTCGATAGAGTCACGAAATGTCGGGCTGTTGCCCAAAGGCGACAAATTGTCGAAACCATGGAATTTTGGGGTTCAGGCACCTCTCGGATGAAATCCAAACGCAATATATTGTGTTTTCAGGAGACTCCTTGGGATCTGGTTTCATAGAGACGATTTGGGCAACAGCCCGATGTTGCATGACCCCTGAGATACGCCCTTTGTCACCGAAAACCAATACTGGTTCTCGATCGCGGCGTACGCCGTCATCGCGGTCGGCTGCCTTCTCAAGTGGAAGTGACCGTCGACCTCAGCGCGGTTCGACGAAAGGGAAACGCACCCGCCTGGCGGGCACGGTCTCGTCGTCGCTCTCGGGATAGCCGATGTAGTGGACGCGGAGGCGGCCTTGTTCCGTTCGCTTCACCACCTTCGCCGGATACCAGGAGCCGTCCCACTCGACCTCGAGCGGAGGCTCACCTCCGCCGGGCTCGATGCGCTCGTCCTCGACGACCTCGTCGGGGAATGCGTAGCCGCCCTTTGCGTTGAGCGGATCCCAGCCGAGGTAACGCACTTTTGCCTTGCCCTCGAGATCCTCGAGGACGACCGCCCCGTACCAGGTCTTGTCGTAGACGACACCGACATGGCGTCCGGTGACGCGGGTCAGCGGCACGTCGAGGACGGCCTCCTTCCCCTGGCCGAGGACCGGGGCGGTGTCGGGCGTATCGGACTCGCGCATGAGCTTTCGGTAGCGGCGGGGCACGTAGGCGATCGTCTCCCGCAGGGTCACGATGCCATCGCCGTCGAGATCGCCGAATCCGGCCATGGCCTCGAGAAGGGAGACGTCGAGTTCGTTGCTCGCCGACTGGCGGCGCAGGCACGCGGCGAAGGCGGCGACGTTCTTGGGCAGGTCGATCTTGTCGATCTCGGGCCGGATGAAACCGCCCGACCCGCAGGTGCTGATCGCGACGATGACCGGACAGGGCAGCAGCCCGAGGGCCGATTTGAGTTCGTTCCCGGAGATCGGGTCACCTCCGGGGAGGTTCGCACCCCAGTCGTTTTTGGCAGTGCCCCCGTGCGTGCCCCAGTAGACGAAGACGAGATCCTCCTCGCCGGCGCGACGGTCGATGGCGCGCAGTTCGCGCATGACCGCGTTGCGGGTGGCCTCGTTCCCTTTCAGGGTCGTGACCTCGACGGAGCGGAAGAGACCGCCGGACTGGACGCGGAAGAGCTCGGCGAAATTTTCGGGGGCGTAGTTGTAGTGATCGACGCTCTGACCCTCCGGAGGTGCTTCGTCGTAGGCGACGCCGAGATAGTGCAGGACGGCGCGTGGTTCCGCGGCCGACGCGGTTCGGGCGAGCTTGACCCCGGCGACGAACAGGAGGAGTGGAAACATCAACTTCATCATGCTCAATGGTATCACGGTCACCATCCCTTTCTCAAGAGAATCCTGCCAGACACGGGCAAGAGTAGGAAACTCCCGCCGAAACCCCGCGCAACGGCTTCGAACGCCGGCCCCCCGTGATTGCTAAGGATTTGCTTTTTCAGCCCTTCCGCTTTGACGCTTCGCTCCTGCCATTCGGCAGGCTGCCCCCGTTTCACTTCGGTTCTTCCCGCCGAAGGCCCGGGGTCGGAGGGAGTTCGAGGGGAGGCAGGGGGCGTTCAAGGCCATCGCGGACGAGAATCCGCGTCCACACTTTGACCCGGCTCCGGCTCTCGCTCGACCGCGTGGGCGATACCCAGATCGTGACCGTGCGCGGCAAACGCTGGGGCCATGCCGGACTGCTCGTCGAGGGCCGCCGCGGCCAGGGCGATTGGGAGGAGATCGGCATCCTCGGCGGCCGGGCGTTGCGCGACACGCGCCCCCTCGCCGTCCGCGGCCACCCCGAAGTGCGGGAATACCGGGCGCGGTTCTTTGATGGGACGACGGAGATCAGCGGCGATTGGTCGCCGGTGGAGGGGGTGACGGTTTCGGTGTGAGGGAGAGCCGGGTGGGCTTTGTCACGAGATGTTGCCTGACCCCCGACGCTGGGTCTTCCCGATGCCGGATGCCCTCCAGTGTCGTCTCGTCAACGACATCCGAGAGCGGTATGTCAGAGGGCAATCGGTCAAGTAGTGCTGCGATCAACTGGGTGTGCCGCTTCAGTATCGTCGAAGTCGAAATAACCGAATCTCCTGCGTCATTGATGTGTGTGACGGAAGCTCCTCGTGCTAGCAACTCTAGACATATCTCTGTCCGGCCAAGCTGAACAGCCTCCTGAAGTGGTGTGGAACCGAAGTGGTTCACTGTATCGATCTCGGCTCCAAGCTCAATCAACGCCGAAACCAAGGAGGAAGCATCCTCGACGGCCATCCAATGCAGCAGTGTCTCTCCAAGGCCGCTTCGTGCATCCAAAAGCGACCTGTCCCGCCTTAGTCGCGACAACGCTTCCTGTGGTGCGGACAGAAGAAGGTCACGCAACTCGTAAAACGGAGATCTGGTAGTGTTGTTAGCCACGGGTGACTCGGCTAGTTGGGCGAACGTCAAGCATGAGGCGCGGCTGACTGGGAGCGCGCCCTCGATGCGTGACCGGGGTTGAAGTTTCGGGAAATCATTCGAACTCGGAGCGTGTCAGCCGTTGCTCTCCATGCGCTTGTGTGTGCCCAGCATGGGCACGTTGTAAATGGGGTTCGAGTCCCCTGTGGAAATACCAGATCATGAGAATGAAGAAACCACCATCTGAAGCCAACTCGGGAAGGGTAACCAACCCGGGGAAGGAAGGCTAGGAGAAAGTCGCGAGCCGATGGACAAGAACCGCATAGAAGGCCGACAGGGCGCGTCGAGGTGGCACAACACACCGAAGGCGACTGGTATGCCCCTGGAGGTAAATGCGGCGGCAGTGCGATGGAGCAACGTGCTCTTACCTGGGGAGATCCCGTCGCCTTCGGGCGGCGGGAAGTCAGCAGAGGCCATAGTAGTCGTGGAAATGAGCCGGGGGCTGGAAGATGCCCGTCTAAACTGCGAAACCGGAGGACTCACCCGATGAAGGGCCGAACCAATGAGGAGGGGATCGACCCCGACGGAGACAAGCCAGTCGATGACGCCGGGTGGCGAGACGAGCTTGAGTGGTCCGACGGTGGGAAGCATGGAGCCCCTCAAGAGCGGAACAGGATCGAGAAGATTCTTGAACCGGAAAACCTCACCCAGGCGTGGACACGCGTCAGGGCGAACAAAGGCGCTCCGGGGATCGACGGGATGACCGTCGCGGACTTCCCCGCGTTCGCGCGGGAGCATTGGCCGAGGATCGTCTCAG
>JAGNMT010000170.1 GCA_017991025.1 Verrucomicrobiales bacterium | reverse complement strand
CTGTTGAAGATCGAGGACGATCTTGGCGAGTATGCTAGCGAGCCCATGGTCTTTCCGGTCTTCGGTCGCGGGCGGATTCTTGAACCACTCATCGGAAAGGGAATCCGGAACGAGAATCTGCTCGAGTACGCAACCTACATCTGCGGTGCCTGCTCGTGCGAGGTGAAGGATCAGAATCCCGGTGTTGATCTGTTGATCGCGGCCGACTGGGATACGGCGCTGCACGGGAGTGAAGTGGTCCTGGAAAAAATCCTCCCGCCGCTGGAAGGAACGGGCGTGTTTGCCGCTGCCGGAGACCCGGTGGCAAAAGCCGTCGAGGGCCAAGGGAATGTCGCGGCACCAATGCCTGTTGTTGCCACCGGCGCGGCACCGGATGCGATAGGGTTTCCCCTGATGACGATTCTTCTCACCACCACGGCCGTGATCGGGGTGATCGCGGTGGGTACGATCTTCCTCCTCCGTCGCAAGTCGCCATGAATCTGCTCCACTTTGTGTTGCGGGAGATCCGTCACCGCAAAATCAATTTTGCCCTCTCGGTGCTCGGTGCCGCTGTGGCGGTGACAGCGGTGCTCTCGACCGTCGCCGCTTTGCGCAGTCATGACCGTGAGACCGAGACCCTCGTTGGCGGTATGGAAAAGGCAATGCAGGCGGAGATGGCGAAACTCGAAGATGAAATCCGTGTTTCGATGAAAGGCCTCGGTTTTAATCTCTATATTTTCCCCCACGACCAGGATCTGAGCGAAGTCTATGCCGAAGGTTTCGCCTCAAAAACGATGCCAGAAGACTATGTGATGAAACTGGCGAAAAGCGACATCGTCACAGTGAATCACTTGTTGCCGAGCCTCACGCAGAAGCTGGAGTGGCCCGAGCAAAAACGCACCGTAATCCTCATCGGTGTTCGCGGTGAAATTCCGATCATGGAGCGCCCCCAGAAAGCCCCGGTGCTCGATCCCGTCTCCCCTGGAAAGGCGATCCTCGGATATGAACTGCATCACAGCCTCGGATTGAAAGTGGGTGATAAGCTGACCTTCATGGGGCGGGAATTGACGGTGGAAAATACTTATACCCCGCGCGGGTCACGGGATGACATCACGATCTGGATGTTTTTGCCCGAGGTTCAGGATCTACTCGGGAAGCCGGGCTTGATCAACGCGATTCAGGCGCTCGAGTGCAATTGCGCCACGGTCGATCGGCTCGGGGAAATCCGCACTGAGTTGCGCGCAATTTTGCCGGATACCCAGATCATCGAAACGGAGAGCACCGCTCTGGCCCGGGCCGAGGCGCGCAATGTCGCGGCGGCGACGGCGAAACAACAGCTGGAATCGAAAAAAGCCGAGCGGGCAGGGCTCAAGGGGGAACGGGAGAAGCTGGCCGGTATGCTTCTTCCGGTGGCGATAGTGGTCTCCCTGATTTGGATCGCGCTTCTAACCTTCATCAACGTGCGCGAACGGCTCGTCGAGATCGGCGTCCTGCGAGCGGTCGGGGTAAAGAGCGGCACGATTCTCGGCGCGTTTCTCACCCGCGCAATGGTGGCGGGTTTGTTAGGAGGAGGGCTTGGCCTCGCCGCATCAGGTCTCCTCGCCGGGACCGGAACGGTGGGTTCGTTGATCGAACCGGAGGAAATGCTAATGGCGATTGGAGCCGCTCCGCTTCTCGCCGCGATTGCCGCATGGCTGCCCGCCCTCGCCGCCGCTCAACGCGATCCCGTCGAGGTTCTTCGCCATGACTAGTTCCCGGTAACTCAAAATTTTCACGATGCCAATTCTCCAACTCGATTCCATCTGCAAGCACTACCGCGCGCCGGAAGGCACGGTGAAGGCCGTGGACGGGGTCAGCCTCACCCTTGAACCCGGCGATTTTGCCGCCCTCCACGGCCCGAGCGGTTGCGGCAAATCGACCCTGCTCCTCATGGCCGGGGGATTGCTCTCGCCGGATGCCGGAACGATTCTAATTGGTGATGAGAACCCTTACGCACTGGGAGCCGATGCCCGTGCCGGATTTCGTGCGGAGCGGGTCGGATTTATATTTCAACAATTTCACCTCATTCCGTTTCTCGATGTGTTGGACAACGTCCTCGTCGGAGAACTCGCCGGAGGCGGGGATCGACGGGAACGGGCGCGGGAGTTGCTGGAGATGGTGCAGATGAGCCATCGACTCCACCACGTGCCATCCAAACTCAGCATCGGAGAACAGCAGCGTGTCGCTCTCGCCCGGGCCTTTCTCCGGTCACCGCAGCTTATCCTCGCCGACGAACCCAGCGGCAATCTCGACGGGGAGAATGCGGCGATCATACTGAAGCACCTCGGGGATTTTGCCGCCTCGGGGGCCGGGGCGGTTCTGATGGTGACCCATGATGACCGTGCCAGGGCGGCGGCAGGACGGTCCTTTGAGATGCGGGAGGGAACCCTGTGCTGACTTACCCGCCGGCAATCGGAAGCAAGAGGAAGATTTCCCGAGCCCGCCCCAATGATGTCGAGAGCCCGTCCAATCGGTCAATGGACTCTGCATCGACGAAGACACGGAGGGTAGAGCGTAATGTGCCATCCGTTTGAAAGAGCGCATCGTTCAGCCCGGGGAAAGCGTCAGTTAATAACCTGAGTGCCTCACCCACCGTATTCGCCTGAGCTTCGAACTCGCCAGGAAGATCGCTTTGCCGAAGTCGCAGTGCGGAAGGGATGATGATGGTGGCCATGCTTCGGAGAGTGAAAAGTGAGAAGATGTCACTCTCTCGGGAAGGTTTCAACCCTTCAAAGATTCAAGTTGAAGTGCAGGCTTTGGCCTGTTTTGAAGGAAATTGAGATTCACGATTCGCTCGCGGGACAGCAGGCACAGTCCGGGTTCCTGAAAAGCGGCAGGCGCCTGAACTGCATTTCACTCAAGTCGCAATGCAGCAGCGTATTACACAAGGTTTTTCCGATTCCTGTAATATGCTTAATTGCCTCATACGCCGCGAGGCATCCGATCGTCCCGGACACGGCGCCGAAGACGGGGAACTGTCGTTTCCACTCGGGCGGGGCTTCCGGGTAGAGGCACCGGAGGCACCCGGTTTTTCCGGGCACGAAGGTGGTGAGGTAGGCCTCGCCATCGAACATGGCGCACTCGATCATGGGTTTGTCCTGAGCCATCGCGGCGCGGTTCATGGCGTAGCGCTCGGGAAAGAGGGGGGCGCAGTCGATAACGAGGTCAACCTGCGAGACGAGGGCGTCGACATTGGTTTCGGAGATGTTTTCCGGAACGGTGCGAACCTCGATCAGGGGATTGAGCTCCCGAAGGCGGCGTTCGATGGACTCGCAGCGCGGTTTGCCGAGATGATCGTGCGTCATCAGGAGTTGCCGATTGAGGTCCGATGCCTTGAGGTTCCCGGCATGAGCGATGATGAGGGTGCCAACTCCGGCGGCAGCCAGCTCCAACGCGACGGTGCCGCCCACACCGCCGCCACGCGAGATGAGGACGCGGGCATGCTTGAGTTTTTCCTGCCCCGCCTCGCCGACTCCCGGTGTCCACATTTGCCATTCGTAGCGGGCCTTTTCAAACTCGCTCAGCATGGCGCTTCAGTGATGAGGTGGATCTGTCCGTCGACGAGATCGAGTCGACAGGTCGCGAGTTCGAGGGCGTCAGCGCTGGAGTGGGTGATGTGCAAAATCGTAGGCGCTTCGGTGTGGTGCAGGTCTTTAAGCAGGGCAACGATCTCTTCGCGAGTGTCCTCGTCAAGGGCCGAGAGCGGTTCGTCGAGACAGAGAATGCGGGGCCGGGGGGCTAGAGCGCGGCCTAGCGCGACGCGCTGTGATTCGCCTCCGCTAAGGCGTTCGGGCCACCGGTCGAGGAGGTGGGCAACACCGAGATGCCCCGCCAGTTCATTGACACGCTGAGTGACCTCTATTTTAGACCAGGAGCGGAGGCGGAGGGCAAAGGCAAGATTCTCCCGGACCGTGAGGTGAGGAAAGAGAGCCCGGTCCTGAGGCACGTAGCCGATTTGCCGGGCCCCCGGCTGGACGGAAGTGACGTCTTCGCCGAAGATCCGCACCGTGCCGCTGTGAGGCCGCCGCAACCCGCAGAGGATCTCAAGCAGGGTTGTCTTGCCGCATCCGGTTTTTCCCATGAGCACGGTGTAGGCTTTTTCCGGAAGTTGGAAGGAAACGTTCTCGAGTCGGAACGTGCCCTGCCTGATGCTGATCTGGTCGAATTCAATCATGCTTCTTCAAGTCACACCTCGCGAATGCTCATCCCGGCACTGCGAATGAGAATGAGAACAATCATCGCCACGGTGAGCATGAGCACCGAGACCGCGACGGCCCCCTCGATATTGCCGACGTTCATTTCAAGAAAAATAGTCGTTGGAAGTACTTCGGTGCGGAAACGGGTCGCTCCTGCGAAAAGGAGGACAGGCCCGAACTCGCCGAGGGCCCGTGCCCAGGCCAGAGTGCCGGCCGCAACGATGCCGCGCGAGGCCTGCGGCAGAACGACTTTGCGAAAAGCCTGGCCCGGCGAGCACCCGAGCGTGAGGGCGACCTGTTCGCAACGGGGATCGATCTGTTCAAAAATGCTTCGCATGAGTCGAACCGCAAAGGCCGCCGCGACAGTGAGTTGGGCGAGGACGACGCTCGGAATGGCATAGGTCACGGGGATCACCGATTCGATGGCCTGACCGATCGGGGTCATGAAAAAGAGAAGCAAGGCCAGGCCGATGACGAGGGGTGGCAGGACGATGGGCAGGTCGAGGAGGGCGTCAATGAGGCTTTTCCCGGGGAATGAAAAACGGCTCATCAGGTAGCCGATGGGCACCGCGAAAAGAACCGAGACCATGGCGGTGAGGATTGTCGATCCGAGCGTGAGGGTCAGCGCGTAGCGGATCGGCGGTGAGTTCAGAAACGCGAGCGCTTCACCGGGGGCAAAGAGGCCATCGGCGAATAGAAGGGAAAGGAGCAGTCCGAGGAGCAGCAACAGATAGAGCCCCCCGAGGAGCCCCAGTGCCGTGTAGAGAGGCCATCCCGGCCAAGGTCGGTGGGGCTTCAGGGTTTGGGCCATTCTTTTCCGGGGATAAACTCGAACCCGGCATCCCGGTAGCGCGCCCCGGACCGTTCGTCGATGAGAGCGGAAACGAGACGATCCATGAGGTGGGGGTGAGTCGTTGTGAGACTGACGGCAACGGGCTGGGAAGCGGATGCCAGAGGACTTTCGATCTCGATGATCTCAAGATCCCCGCCGAGTCCGACGGTGTTCGCCCGGTAAACGATGCCGGCGTCCTCCCGCGCCGTGCGAACCCGTGTCACAACCGCGTCGGCGGTAGGGGCGTCGCCATAGGTGACGTTCGCGATGACGGAGTCGAAAAGGTTCACCGCCTTGAGCAATTTGTGGGTAAGACCGCCGAGGGCGCTGAATTCCGGATTGGTGGTGGCGACTTTCATGCCGGGTTTGGCGAGGTCGGCAAGGGAGGTGACTTTTTTCGGATTGCCCGGGGCGGTGATGATGACCATTTCCGTGGAGGAGACCAGTTGGTGATCGCGGAAACGGGCATGGACTTCGTCCATGTAGCTGGTGTCGCAGGCGAGGTAGGCGTCGGGATTTGCCCCCGAACGCATCTGACTGACAAGAATGCCGCAGCCATTATAGACCGTATTAACACGAACTCCCTCGCGTTGCTGGAACTCGCGAAGGGTTTCTTCGATCGCAACCCTGTTGACCCCGCCACTGAAGAGGGTCAACTCTGGCACTTCCGCCCAGGCGTCGCCTGCGACCGGGGTGAATCCCTCTTCTTTAAATATAGTGAGACCACGGTCGCTCGCGCTGAGGTAGCGGGCAAAATGAAGGGCGGCGGTCGGGACTCTGCTAGCACCAAGAACACCAATATTGACGTGGCTGACAAAACGGTCACTGGACTCCAGGGTCACCGAATCGACTCGCTCGAACTGGTCCGCGACGGCACCCCAGACGATGGCGGCATCAATCGGTCCTGAAGAAACGTCGGTGGCGAGTCCGCTCACCGTCGGCTGGAAAACGCCCCGGGTCTGCGCCGCTTTTTCGACCTCTGCCCACAGTCCGACTTCCTCGAACATTTTCCGTGCGACCTCTCCCACCGCAGCGGACGCAGGATCGGCGAGTGCGATCCTCACATCGGCGCGAGTGAAATCGGCGAGTCCTTTGATTCCTTTCGGATTGCCGGATTTCACCGCGATCACCGGTGTCAGGGTTGCCACCGGAAGCACTTCTGCAATTAGTTTCAGGTCGCGTCCTTTTTTGATATAACCGCTGTCGGCGGCGAGGAACAAGTCTCCCTGTTTGGATACTTGCAAGCCGCTCAGCAGCGTGCCCGAGCCGCCGAATTGTAAATTCACACGGCGTCCGGTTTCCTTTTCATATTGCGCGGCGATACGCTGCACCGGCTTGGCGAGACCGGCCGCGCAATGCAGGGTGATGGTTTGACCCTTGCCCGGGGCGGGATTGCCCTGACGTGAGAGCGACCAGAGCAACCAAACCGAACCACAAACGAGGACAAGTCCGATCAGGGAGGGCAGGGCGATGGAGTTCCGGGTCATGAACACGATGGAGGTAACGAGGCCATACGGGACATTCCCGCTGCACGATCAATCGTGTCCCAGATCGTTGCTACCGTCAAGCAGGGCAAATCGCTCAATCACGGCAACGGAGCTGCCGAAGTAATGCGATTCGTCTGTTCCCGTCTTGACAAGGGAGGTGATGAAACGAATTTATGGGAAAGATGAAGCTTATTACCCGTCATCCCCACTCGCTCCTTCTTTTTTTCACCGTTCTTCTGGTAGGGGGTGTCTTTCCCAGTTCTGCCAAGGATGAGACGGGACGAAAACTGACACTCCTGGAGCGCCGTCCCTGTGGGCCGGATGCGATCAAAGGTCCTTTGCGTTATTTATTTTTTCAAGGCTGCGCGGGAGCGGACTTCCGTCCTGCTTGCAGGAGGCATGATCTCGGCTATGACACTCTGGGGGCGGACAAGACAGCCGTTGATCTTAGGTTCCGGGACGAATTGCTCGAGGAAAGCAAAAAGTCCAAGTTCCCCTGTTTCGCCCGTTACCGTGCTCGTCTCGGCTACTTCGGGGTCAGCGTGGTCGGTGATTGCGCCTGGAACTCTGCCCAGGAGATTGCCCGTCGGAAAGCCTATGGCGAAGACGTGGTGATCGATCCTCCGGCACGACGCCCGTTTGCCCGATGGTTTCAGTCCTGCTTGAGCAAGCGGTCTTCCGAAGCACTGGTGCCCTCGATAACGAAGTAACTTAGGCGAACTTACGGGGTTGAACGGTCGGTTCAATACGCCCATACGATGATTCGTTCTTTTTTCCTGACGTTGGTGCTGATCGGTACCGCCGGCTTGTCCCGGGCAAGTGACAAGCCGAATTTTATTGTCTTTTATTCCGACG
>JAGNMT010000169.1 GCA_017991025.1 Verrucomicrobiales bacterium | reverse complement strand
AGGTAGCGCTTTTCAGGGAAACTCGATAATCCAACAGAGCCCGGGAAGAAAACGATTCGTCGTTTAAACTTCCCGGGCCTGTTATTTTCAGGGGAGGAGGTTGTTTCATCACCCTCCCTCAAAACGCTCCGCCACCCGGTCAGGGGTGCTCGTGCCGATAGGCGTCACGCAAGCCCTTCCCCCAGAAGAGGACCACACAGCCGCAAACTTCGACATTAAAAGTTCTAAACCGCTTCGAGAGAGTCTCCATGATCCCCCCCAGGGAGTCCTGCCGGTTCGAGAAGACGCCTTTGCGATTGTATAAATTCATCAGCATCCTCGCCGCAAGAGGCCTCTGTATGTCCATCCCCAGAATAGAGGCACCAAAAATTACCCCGTCTTCGTTAAGGAAGGGAATTAAATGGTCAAACACCTTTCCCGCTTTTGATTCAAGATTGCCGGGGAGACAGTGGAGTAAATAATTAATCGCGATGGAATCGAACTTCGGTCCTTTCAAATCGAACGGCTCAAGGACATTTTCCTGGTAGACCTCGGGCCGGTAATCCGCAATCCGGCGGGAGGTCCGGTCGAGGCAATCCCGATTGATATCGAGAAGCGCAATGCGGGGACGCCCCTTAGGCAGGGAATGCTCCAGAAAAAAGCCGGTTCCAACACCGACCTCCAGGTGATTCTCCGTAAGATGGACCCGATAGAGATCGATGATCTTTTCGGTCGGACACTTCCAAATCCGCCGGTTTGAAATACCAAGAACCCACCAGTCATATAAAGCGAGGCTGCGTTTTGTGTAGGCAGCATGCGCGCGGTCAATGTCTGATAGTTCAGCTTTCATGGAATTTTGACACTCAATAGGGTATACTCGCAGAGTCAACCCTCTTCAACGGCGGTAGTCAGCCTAAAAGTTTGCCTTTTCACTGCGACGGCACGTCGCGGATTAAGGGCCACGAAAATGGACACAGTCACTCAACGCATGGAACGGCTGAAGATTCTCGAAGAGGATCTTGAGGAGCGTTTTGTTCTGGGATCGGGCAGTGGCGGGCAGAAAATCAATAAGACGTCCTCCTGTGTCTACCTCAAACATCGACCGAGCGGGCATGAGATCTCCTGTCAGGAAAGTCGATCCCGCGAGAAAAACCGCGAGATCGCCCGGGAACGACTCTGCGACTATTTCGAAAAGAAGGCCCTCGCCGAAGCGCTCGAAGTCGCCCGCAACCGGGCCCGCCGACGCTACCAGAAGAGGAAACCCTCACGGGCAACCAAGGCCCGGCTTCGAGTCGTAAAGCGTGTCCGCTCTGACCGAAAGCAGTCCCGCAAGCGCGTTTCGGAGTGAGGGCCCGGCCCGCCCCGCCCCGGCTGGATCCGCGCATCCTCAAAATGGCATTACCGTGCAGGACAAAATCCCGCTTGGCGAAAAGCCGCTTGGGCTTTTAGTTAGCGCGAACCTGCCCACCGATACCCCTGCCCATGGCCATCCTTACGAACCGCCCCGCCACCGTCGTCATTTCGAATCTCTCTCCGCTCGTCGAAGGGGGGAAGTATCCCACAAAGCGGGTCGTAGGAGAGACGCTCAATGTGCACGCGGATATCTTCAAAGAAGGTCACGATCACGTCCTCGCCGTTCTAGCCTGGCGGCCATCCGGGAGCAAAGAATGGCGCGAGACCCCGATGCATCATTTCGACAACGACCGCTGGCGGGCGGAATTGAATTTCCCCGAACGGGGCTCCTACGAGGTGGGCATCACTGCCTGGGCCGATGACTTTCTCACCTGGCTCCACGATTATGAACGGCGCCTTACCGGCGACCAGACCGATCTCTCTACGGAGATCGAGGAGGGGCGCGTCATCCTCAACTGCGCCGCGATTCGGGCCGCCAGTCAGCGGGCAACGGCCGATGCCGATGCAATCGAGTCGCTGACGACTGCTCTGATGCAAACCGAAACTCGCGATGTGCCTGCCCTGATTGCCACCCCGGAGAACCTCGCCCTCCTCGCCCGCTGGCCCAACCGCAACCTCGCAACAACCGGTGAGCAGTTCATCTCCGTCATTGTCGAGACGAAGCGTTCGTCGTTCTCAGCGTGGTATGAGTTTTTCCCGCGCAGCGCCGAAGGTCTCGGGAACCGCCATTCCACTTTCCGTGACTGCCTTCCCCGAATCGAAGACGCTGCCGCGATGGGATTCGACGTCGTCTACTTCCCCCCCATTCACCCCATCGGCAAATCACATCGAAAAGGAAAAAACAACTCGGTCACCTGCGAACCTGGCGACGTCGGATCCCCCTGGGCGATCGGAGGAGAAGCCGGCGGTCACCGTGCCGTCGAACCGTCCCTCGGAACGATGGAGGACTTTGTCTGGCTCCTCAAGGAGGCACGCCTCCGCGGCATTGAAATCGCTCTCGATTTTGCTCTCAATTGCTCGCCCGACCATCCTTACGTCCGGAGCCATCCGGAATGGTTCTACCACCGTCCCGATGGCTCGATCAAGTACGCGGAGAATCCCCCCAAAAAATATCAGGACATCTACCCGCTCGATTTTCACTGCGACGACTGGAAGGAGCTCTGGGAGGAACTGCGTGAGGTTGTCCTCTTCTGGGTGGCCAAGGGCGTCCGTATTTTCCGCGTCGACAACCCGCACACAAAACCTGTCACCTTCTGGGAATGGTTGATCGCGGAAATTCACACCGTCGATCCGGAGGTCATCTTCCTGAGTGAAGCCTTCACGAGACCGAAAATGATGCAGACTCTCGCCAAGGCCGGCTTTACCCAGAGTTACACCTATTTCACCTGGAGAGAGACTGCGGCGGAATTGCGCGACTACGTGACCGAGCTCACCAAAGGCCACATGCGCGACTATTACCGCGCCAACTTCTGGCCCAACACGCCCGACATTCTTCCTTTCCATCTCCAAAATGCGGGACCCGCCGCGTTCAAAATCCGCGCGGCGCTCGCGGCAACTCTCTCTTCATCGTGGGGGATCTATTCCGGCTTTGAACTCTGCGAGGGAGCCCCTCTCCCGGGTCGTGAGGAGTATCTCGACAGTGAGAAATACCAACTCAAAGCCCGTGACTGGAACAAACCGGGGAACATCAAACCTTTCATCACCCGCCTCAATCAGGCACGGCGCGAGAGCCCCGCGCTCCAGTCCTACGCGAATATTGAGTTTATCCCCGCAGATAATGATCAAGTCCTCGCCTTTCACAAGTGGTCGGATGACGGACAGGACAGAATGATCGTGATCGTCAATCTCGACCCCCACAAGCGGCATGAATCCAACATCCACCTGCCTCTCGCGGACCTCGGACTCTCTTCCGGTACCGGTTTTGAAGTCGAAGACGTACTCTTTGAAGAGGTCTACACATGGCGTGAATCCACCAACTTTGTGTCTCTTGACCCGCGCACGAAGCCAGTCCACCTGTTAAAAGTGAGGAAATCGTAAACTCTAACGAGATTTTCCCACATCTTAAGGAACCCTCTGCCCCTATGCGTCAACGCCTCCTCACCTTTACTGTTTTTGGAATCATCCTCATCGTCATTGGAGAATGGGACCTCCGGGCCCGTAAGATCGGAGCTCTTTCGCGACTGAACGATTTCTGGCTGGAGTTCTGCGTCGGCAACGCGGGCGACCGGATCAAGAATCCTGCGATTTCGGTCGTCCGGGTTGACGACGGCTACGAGCCGCTCAGCATCGGAGGAGACGAGGCTGCGCCCGGCGATGGCAAACTCTCCCGTCTCGACTTTGCGACCATCCTCGGATTCGTTGGAAAACTGAATCCACGATCCGTCGCCTTTCTGCCCACGCCGACTTTCGACGAAAGCCTTGTCCTCAACAAAACCGATGTCGTCCCGCTGAAAGACGCGGCGTTGCAGCTTCCTAAAATGACTGTCGCAACGACGGTCTCCAACGACGGAGCGCAGGCGAAAGAAGCGCAGGCTCTTGCTTATCCGGTATTAAAACTCGAGGGCGAACCGGCCGAAATCCTCGCCTTTACCCGCACGGTGGCATATCCCGATCCGCAGATCCTTCAAAACGGAACGCCGGCGTTCCGGGCCATCGAGTCCGCACGGGATTTGATCAACGATGACTCGATCCGCGTCCCTCTCGTGGCAAAACGGGGAGACCAGATCGCCCCCTCGATCATTCTCGCCGCCGTTGCCAATCACGCGGGGGTACCCTTCGATCAGATCACAGTAACGCTCGCGGGAAACAAGCCGGTCATTCAGGTCGGCGAAATCTACACCATCCCGATTTCCAACGATGGCACGATGTCGGTCCCTCCCTACAGCGGTATTTCGCATTCGATGAAGAGTCTGACCCGCAGCGAAGACGGATCATTGAAGGAATCCTATCATTTCACGAGCCTCACCATCGACGAACTCTCCTACACCGGTGAGGCCGAGGACGAGGTCGCCAAACGCATCGTCGCCAGCCTCCGGACAAAATTTGATTCGCTCAAAGAAAATCTGGTCGTGATCGGTTTTGATCGCACCACTGACCGGCGCATCACCACCGCAAAGGGAGAAGTCCTTTCCGAGACCTTCCTGCTCGCCCGCGCCATGGCCGTGATTCAGAGCGGACGCTTCATCGAATGGTGGCCAAACTGGGCGCGCTGGTTTTCCGTGCTCGTCATCGCCGGCATCGCCGCCTATCTTTTCCGGCTGCCGCGTCGAAAATTCCTCCCACTCGGTCTCGTCGCAGTACTGATCTTTTTCTCGGTCATGGTCATGATCTTCTCAGCGACCCTGACCTGGACGCCGCCCTTCGTGGCGATGTCGCTGCTCACCTTGATGCTAGTGATCGGGCTTCTTGTGCCGGGAGGATCCGGAGTAAAGTTAAGTGGAAAAGCGTGAGAAATTCGCTCGCCTTTCTTCGTAGTTAAGAGTGCAAGCGTGCCGATGGAAATGGGCAGTGGCTGCGAAAGCAGGTTTACCGCTATTTCAAGATTTCGCCTTTAAAAACCTGTTAGCGCGTTTGAAAAGCTTGACTGCCCCCCGTCGTTTTCGCACAAACCCTCGAACTGAACCAGTTTAGCCCCTTCCCCCCCAAACCTCCTCTATCCCCGCCCTTCCCGGTGAGGCGGGGTGCAACCGGAGCGAAGCGGAACCGAAGGTAGCCGGAATGGAATGAAGGCAAATGGACAATCGAGAAAATCGAGATGGGTGCCGTAAGGCAAGCGAATCGAAGCGTGGTGGAGATAGCCGGAACAAAGTGAAGCAACCGTCCAAAACGCAGTGGAGTCAAAAGGGATGAAAAAGCAAATGCCTGCTATCAATTAACTGCGAATTTCGCCCGAGGATTCGGCGATCCGGCGATGGCAACCAAAGTTTTTGCTTTATGGACATCGAGTCCGATGTAACGTTTCAGGGTGGTGTCTGAGTTCGTTTTTACTGTTTGTAATGCACTGGATATAGATAGGTCGCGACGGCCCGGTGCCGTCACGGTAGCCCACGACTTGAACCGGACACGTTACCTCTCTTTCAATTCGAATATCACCCGGATGAGGTCTGGCTCAATCTGGTCGCAGCCATAAGGTCTCGCCGCCATCCAAAAGTTCTGTCCCGATGACCAAGCCACAGGTTTTAAACCCGGCGACCTGCGCGGCCTGTGGCGCATCACCTTTTCCTCCACAAAATAACCATGAAGACACAGGGTCAACGCTCTGCTTATCAGTGTCACCGACATGGCTATGGCGACGAGGAGCGATTGGGGTGTTTACCCCACTGCCCGAAACCACGGCCCGGGTATAGCCTGTGGAGAGGGGTGGAACCATGTCCGCCTCGCACTTAATCCTACCATGAAATCACTCTCCACTTTTGCGAAAGCGTTCGCCCTGTTGCTCCCCCTCTCCGCGACTGCTCAGCAAGCTGGACATGGCCTCGCCGCAGGAGCCCTGACCACGGATGCCAGGCAAGCGCTCATCGAGACTCTCGCCGGGCCGGATGGTGAGTTCGCCGCCCACGCGCTCTACTCCGCCATCCTGAAGAAATTCGGCGACGTCCAACCTTACTCGAACATCCGCGAGGCTGAGACGCGGCACATCCAGGCGCTGAAGCGGCAGTTTGAGAAATACGGTGTCGCCATTCCCGAAGACAAGTTCGCTGGGAAGGTGACTCCACCAGAGACGCTCATCCAAGCCGCGAAGGATGGCATTGAAGCCGAGAAGAAAAATGTCGCTCTCTATGATGGGTATCTGTCTGCGGTGGAAAATTTCCCGGACCTTACCCAGGTGTTCGCCAACTTGAGGAGCGCCTCACTGGAGAGGCACCTGCCCGCCTTCCAGGCGGCGGCGGCATCCCAAGGCCAGCTCAACGAGGCCCAAATGCAGAATAGCCCCTCGCCAAAGGGAGGTCGTGGCAAAAAACGCACCGCCAACTGATCTCAGCCCCTGAAGAAAACTTATGAAAACCAATACGCCCATCGACATCGGCATCAATGAAGCCGACCGCACCGAAATCGCCGCCGGGCTCTCCCGCCTCCTCGCCGACAGCTACACGCTCTACCTCCAGACGCACAACTTCCACTGGAACGTTACCGGGCCGATGTTCCAGACGCTGCATGTGATGTTTGAGACGCACTACACCGAGCTGGCACTGGCTGTGGACGTCATCGCCGAGCGCATCCGCTCTCTGGGCATGCACGCTCCGGGAACGTATGGCGACTTTGTGCGCCTCAGTTCCATCAAAGAAATCCCCGGCGTGCCGAAAGCCAAGGAGATGATCCAACTCCTCGTGCTGGGTCATGAAGCCGTGGTGCGCACTGCGCGCTCCATCTTCCCCGTGGTGGAAAAAGCGGGCGATGAGGCCAGCGCAGACCTACTCACCCAACGCATCCAGCTTCATGAAAAGACCGCGTGGATGCTGCGCAGTCTGCTGGAGGACTAAACCACGTTTGTTTCATTCAATCAAAAAACCACCGAATCCAAGCTAAACCCGTCCACACCCTCATCAAAGGTGCTGTCGTGAGCCACCATGAAGATCTCTTCAAAGTGCTTCCGGTTGCAGCACTGAGCTTCTCGTATTGAAGGCCGAAGCGTGTGAAAAACAGACTGGCAGTTCGAGCCCGCACACACGTGTCAGCAATCCCTGCACCGCCTGGCGTTCCCACTCCAATCCATCACCCCTCACCTCTCCTACATCATGGCCAAAACTGTCATTCTAGGGGCCGGCATCGCCGGCCACACTGCGGCGACTTTGCTGCGGAAGAAACTCGGGCGCGGCCATGAGGTCGTTGTCATCTCACCGGATGCCGAGTGGAACTGGATACCCTCCAATATCTGGGTGGGCGTGGGCTCAATGGAGCGCCGTGACGTGGTCTTTCCTCTCGCTCCGTTGTATGCACGCATCGGCGTGGAGTTCCGCCAGGGACGGGCCACCGTCATCCGGCCTGAAGGCACTGACGCACTCCCCGGCCC
>JAGNMT010000168.1 GCA_017991025.1 Verrucomicrobiales bacterium | reverse complement strand
GCGTTTCACCGTCGTAACTCATCGACAGGTGGTTCCATGCCTCGATTTTCAAGGGCTGGCGGGGTGATGCCTCTGCTGAGTAGGCATTTTCGCGACCACCCCCGATGTTCATCCTTGCCCCGGGGCGGCCGTTGACGATCACGAGACCATAGTTGCCGTCGGCCTGTTCATGAGCATTTTTGCAGGCCAGCCAGGGAAAGGTCCGGGCCGAGACCGGAGGATCTGAAGGGATGTATGCCCAGAGTTCCAGGGTAAACTGCTCCGGCTCCAGTTCGGCGCGGTGAGCGATTTCGAGGTGATTGGTGCCGTCCAGTCCGAATCCCCCTTTGACGCGACCAAAACAGGGTTCGCCTGCCGGGAATGATCGGTTCCCGGGTTTGGCGGCAAGAACGAGGGCAAGCCGATCCGGCCAGGCCACCGTCTCGAAACGGGCCTCGACATTTAGTTTTTTCCCGTCGTCCGCCTCGAAGGTGAGATCAGTCACATCCGCCCGCTGCATTAAGCGACCCGACTCGATGAGGCGCGGACCGGCATGCTGGCTCCATTTCTCGCCCGAAGTGCAGTGATACCGTTTGCCGTCAGCGGTGAGGCTCAGTGAGAGTTTCGCTCCGGGGAGCGCCTGCCAAATGCCGTTGCCGGATCGTGCCGCTGCCGCATAGTCCGTTCCAGGGGGAATCGGTCCGAAATGCGGGATGCGGAGCGTCTCCGTATCCAGGGCCAGGGCGAATCGACCGGTCTGAATCACTCGACGCCACGGGGCTGTCGGTGTGTGGGCGGGAAACCCCTCCGCCCAGTGCATCAGGGTATAGTCCTCGACGCGAGGCATCAATGCGAGTGGCTCACCGGCCCCCGCAGATGAGGGTGGGAGAGGGTGGGCAAACAGAGCGGCGAGAATGAAGGAGGAGAGGCGCATCGGAGGAGGCGGGAGAAAAAGGTGCCGGACCAGGTTTCCCGGAACGGTTCCAAATGAACATGGAATTCAGGGATTTTGAAGGAAAAGAAGACAGTTTTTGGGGCCTTGCTGATTGGGCGCTATCTTTTCGAAGGTGAGAGAGAATCAATGGATGGCCGTCGTTGGAAGCCGAACGTAAGAAGCGTAACGTATGCCCGAGACAGCCCTCTCGTGAATCACCCCGGTGATGTCTGAGCTGCATTTTTAAAAAAACGCTTGCCGATTCGGGTGACCGGTGGCACTTTCCCGGCCCTCAAAGCAGGGAGAGAACGATGGCATACGCAATTATCAAGACCGGTGGAAAGCAATATCGTGTCGCCGCAGGTGACAAAATCGATGTTGAGAAGCTCGACGTAGCCGTCGGTGATACCGTTACTTTCGACGAAGTTCTCGCTTCCGGAAGCGGCGAATCGTTGAATGTTGGCAGCCCCTTTATCGCCGGTGCCACGGTCACTGCCAAGGTCCTTGACCAGTTTCGTGACAAGAAGGTGATCGCTTTTAAATTCAAGCGCCGTAAAGGTTTTCACAAAACCAAAGGGCATCGCCGCCATCTCACCCGTCTTCAGATCGTTTCGGTCTGAGTTTTTTCATTTTCAAACATTTCCCTTACTAGTCATGGCGCATAAAAAAGGACAAGGCAGTGTCAAGAACGGTCGCGATAGCCAGAGCAAGCGCCGTGGCGTGAAGAAGTTCGGCAGCGAGTCCGTTGTTCCCGGTAACATCATTCTCCGTCAGTGCGGTACCAAGTGGCACCCCGGCAAAAACGTCGGAATCGGCCGTGATTTCACGATCTACTCTCTCGTTGAGGGCAAAGTGCGCTTCGATCAGAATGGTCGCCGCGTCAATGTTGATCCGGTGGCAGTTGTGGCGTAATTCTGAACCCGGGTTCTTAGAGGACTTCGCGGCGGCATCTCCGCATGACGTTCCATGCTGAACGTGGTTCTTTATTGCCCTGAGATTCCTCCCAATACGGGAAACATCGGCAGGCTGTGTCACGCCACCGGGGCGACCCTTCACCTCATCGAGCCGCTTGGCTTTTCTCTCGATGACCGCGCTCTGAAGCGTGCCGGACTGGACTACTGGGCAGAGTTATCGCCGCTTCTCTGGCCGTCGTACGCGGACTTCCGTGCCTCAGTGCCGGCGGGAGTGAGTGTGTATTTTTTAACGACGAAAACCGAACGCGTCTACTGGGATGCGACGTTCGAAAATGGGGATTATCTCGTCTTCGGCTGCGAGACACGAGGTTTGCCCGAATCACTTCTCGCTGAGAATGCGACGAACTGTCTGACCATCCCGCAAGTCACCGGGAGAAGTCTCAATCTCGCCACTTCGGCAGGGATTGTGCTCTACGAGGGCATCCGGCAACTCACAAAAAGATAAATTTGATCGAATTTCGCTCATTTTACCTTGTCGCCTTTTTAAAAAAACGATAAACACAGTGTTTTGACGAATCGTGTTCGACCGAGTTTTGCGTAATCGAACCTGTTTACCCTACGAGACCTATGACAGACCCTCGCCCGACCTATGGCATTACCCGGATTGACCAGCCGGAGAAAAAGAATCACGGCTTTTACGTCCGAATTACTCATCGTGGAAAGAGCCATCAAAAGTATTTCCCTGACAAATCACTCGGAGGAAAGCCCAAAGCGCTCAAGGCAGCCAAGCTCTATCGGGACGCCCTGCTCGAGAAGATGCCGAAGTACAAGCAGGATGCCGCGTGCAAGAAAAAGCGCCGCATCAATCATTCCGGAGTCGTCGGCGTCACTCACGTGGTGTCAAAGTCGACCAAGGACAAAGTCTACGAGTACTGGCAGGCCGCCTGGCTCGATGCCGAAGAGAAACGCAGGACCGCCAAGTTTTCGATTTCCCGCTACGGCAATGATAAGGCACTCGAAATGGCAACTAAAGCAAGACGCGACGGGGTGAAGGGGAAACGTTGAGGACAGGGGTCCTTAACTTTGCCTAAAAAAACACTCGTCCGCTTGTCGAAGAGGAGGCATGGTTAAGCGTGTCTGAAAAGCGATCCCATTCATCGGCGCGTGGCGCGGCTGTCGAAGCTCGCGGTATCGTGCGTACTTTCCAAATCGGCGAGAACCGCATCGAGGTACTCAAGGGTGTTTCCCTGACCGTCGATCACGGTGAAACGCTTTTTCTTGTCGGTCCATCGGGAGCGGGAAAGACGTCATTACTTTATACTCTCGCCGGTCTGGAGCGACCGAATGAAGGGGACGTCATCATCAATGGTCAGGCCCTCTATGGCCTCGGTCGACGTGAGCAGGCCCGCGTTCGCAATGCGAGCCTGGGCTACGTCTTTCAGAGCTTCTTTCTGCTGCCCGAGTTGACCGCTCTGGAGAATGTGATGGTGCCGGCCCTGATCCGGGGAAAGAGCGGCAAAGCGAGAGCGATGGAGTTACTCGAAAGGGTCGGCCTCGGTGAACGCACCGGCCACCTTCCCAGCGAATTGTCCGGAGGCGAACAACAGCGCGTCGCGATTGCCCGCTCCCTCGTCAACGACCCCGAGATTATTTTTGCCGACGAGCCAACAGGCAACCTCGATACCACGACTGGCGCCGCAGTGATGAATCTGTTGATGCAACTCGTCAACGAACGTGAGCGGACACTACTCGTTGTGACCCACGATCATTCCCTCGCGCGGGTCGGCGACCGCAAGGTAACACTCGTTGATGGTGTGATTGTGAGTTGAAACAAACCAACCCCGGTGACCTGACAGGGTATGCGGAAGGACCAGACAGGGTTGAGTTTGCTATTGGTGCTGGCTTCATTGTTCGGCACAGCTAATCCCGCCGCCGCCCACCCGGCCCATGCAAAGCCGGTGAACTATCCTTTTGTAGTCGGATTCGAGCGCTTCCACAGCGGCATGGATGACGACGACTATCTCGCCGAAGGGGGATTGATCCTGCTGAACGAACTGAACTGTGTCGCCTGCCACGCCCCGCCGAAGTCTCTCACCGGGCAGTTGAAGGGAACCGTGGCGACCGATCTCACCGGCGTCGCGACCAGACTTGATCATCTCAACCTCGAGATTCTGATTCGCAATCCGCGTTTCCTGAAACGCGACACGACGATGCCAAGTCTTTTCGCGGGTCCGGATCGTGATCTCGAAGAGGTCAAGGCGATCAAGCACTACCTTGCGACCCTCGACTACCAGGTTCCGGACTACAAGGTCGGCGATATTGAGGCGGGACGAAGCCTTTATCATCGTATCGGCTGTGTCGCCTGCCACGCCCCGGAACTGGGCTACCGGCCGCCCGGTCTGCCTGAAAATGTCGAAATCGAAATGGCCGGGTTGCCCAGCGTGCCGATGAATCTCGCCGATCTCTATGATCTGAGAACGCTTACGCATTTTCTCCTGCATCCGAACGAGCACCGTCCCTCGGGCCGGATGCCCGATTTTAAGCTCAATGAAAAGGAGGCGATAGATCTCGCCGCCTATCTGAAGGCAGGGCCTGACCTCGTCCTCCCGGAGAATCTTACCGAGGCACTCACGCAGACGATCCCCTTTGAAATCGATTCGGTGCTGGTAGCGAAAGGGCGGGAACTTTTTATCGGGAAAAACTGCAGTGCCTGCCATCTCCTTCCGGGGGAAAAGGGCGAATTGACCCGTCACCTCGCCCGTCCTCTTCTCGAACTGAAGACCGATCAGCGCGCCGGTTGTTTTTCTGATCGCCCGATCGGCGGCCTGATTCCCTTCTACGGACTCGACGAAGTGCAGAAGCGGGCCATCTCGGCTTCACTGGTGCGACTCAAGACCCGAGCCCGGCCCGACGTGACGGCTGAGATCGACTGGCGCATGAAGCTGTTGAACTGCTATGCCTGTCATGAGAGGGGCGGGATGGGAGGGGCCGAGACCTCTCGCGAAGTTTATTTTGGCTTTACCGATGAGTCGGCGCACGCACTGGGCCGATGGGGGAATCTTCCTCCTGCGCTCGATCATGTCGGCACCAAGCTGACGGCTGATTGGCTCGGGCGCGTCCTCAAAGGCGAAAAGGGTGGCGGGGCAGTGCGTCCCTACCTCGTGGCTCGAATGCCTTTGTTTCAACAAGCTGACGTTGCCCCCCTGATTGATCTTTTCCCGAAAGGGGATCAGTTGGAAAATGCCGGAACCAAGCGACTCGCATCTGTTTTCAAAAAAGAAGCGGGTGACGAGGGTAAAGCATTTTTTCGCAGTGTTGATGCCGGGTGCGTTCGCTGTCACGATGCGGGCCCTGAGAAGGCGACGGAATGGCCCGGCATCGATCTCGCGACCAGCCCCGCGCGTTTGCAGAAGCAATACTTCGAGCAGCTCATCCGGGATCCGCAATCCCTTCAGCCCGGAATCCCGATGCCATCCCCCGTGAAGCCGGAAGATTCGGCGCGCGAAATCGAATCGCTCTGGAACTGGCTGAAGTCGTTCGCTCAATGAGCATCGAGCCAGTTCTTTCCAGTGCCTGATTCTACCCTGACAGGAACAGAAAGCGGAAGCGCGGTTTTCATCGCCTCTTCGATCTTCGGCACGAGTTCGTCCTTTTCCCCGAGGTGAAGGTCGAAGACCAGTTCATCGTGGACCTGCAGGAGCATTCGTGTTTTGTAGCCGCCCCCATCGAGCAGTGCGGCAACGCGCACCATTGCGATCTTGATCATGTCCGCGGCAGTGCCCTGAATTGGGGTGTTAATCGCGGTGCGCTCGGCGGCGGAGCGTATCATGCCGTTTTTCGAATTGATGTCCCGCAGATAGCGCCGCCGTCCGGTGAGAGTTTCGACGTAACCGTCCTTTTGCGCCTGTTCGATCGTCTTGTCTTGAAAGCGTTTCACACCGGGATACTGGCGGAAATACTCTTCGATGATTTGCTGGGCCTCGGTGCGCGAGACCTCTCCGTTGAGCCGCTGCGAAAGACCGAAGGAGGAAATGCCGTAGATGATGCCGAAGTTCACCATCTTCGCCGTCCGTCGCATATCGGAAGTAACTCCATCAAGCGGCACCCCGAAGACGCGGGCCGCCGTCGCGGTGTGAATGTCCTCATCCGCTTGAAAGGCCTCGATCATCGCCGGGTCTCCGCAGAGCGAAGCCATAACCCGCAGCTCGATCTGAGAATAATCCGCCGAGAGGAGCGTGAATTCGTCGTTCCTTGGCACGAAGGCCCGCCGGATTTCGCGGCCCTGATCGGAGCGTATCGGGATGTTTTGCAAATTCGGATTGTTTGAGGCCAGTCGCCCCGTCGCGGTCATGAGCTGGTGAAAGGTCGTGTGAATCCGTCCCGTCCCCTGAAAAATGGAAGTGGGAAGCGCGTCGACATAGGTGCTCTTCAGTTTTGCCGCCTCGCGGTAGGCGAGCAGGTCCCGGACGATGGCGTGCTCGGCGGCGAGAGTCGTCAGGGTCTGTTCGTCCGTTTTATACTGACCGGTCTTCGTCTTTTTTGGTTTCTCGATGAGATGCAGTTTATCAAAGAGGATCTCTCCGACCTGCTTTGGGGAATTGAGGTTAAATTCTGTTCCCGCTGCCGCGTAGACGGCTTTCTCAAATCCGGCGATGCGCTCGCCGAGCAGCACTCCGGTTTCTTTCAAGGTTGCCGGGTCGACGCGGATGCCTTCGCGCTCCATCGCGACGAGCACGGGAATGAGCGGGCACTCGATCTCGACGAGAACTCTTTCCTCGTTTGATTCCCGGACTTTCTCCCGCAGAATCGCCGCAAGCTGCCAGGTCACGTCGGCGTCTTCGCCGGCGTATTGCGCGATCGCTTCGAAGGCCGGTCCCGAGGCTTCGACGCTGCCGCCGGACATCTCGAATTCGTCGAATAGATTGAGTTGGCCGGTCTTCTCGACTTTCTTTCCGAAGACGGCATCGTAGGGAATAGGGGTGTAGCCAAGAAGCGACTCGGCGAGGTAGTCCATCTTGTGGCGTTGATCCGGCTCGATGAGGCTGTGGGCCAGCATCGTGTCGAAGAGGGGTGTCGCGACGGTGAAACCCTGCCATTGCAGCACGCCGATATCGAACTTTAGATTGTGCCCGATCTTCTCTGTCGTGGTGTTCGCAAAGAGTTCGCGGAACTCTTCGAGGATGTGTTTGCCCGCCGCTCCTGGAGGAATCTCGACGTAAGTGGCATGATGCGCCTCCCATGAAAAAGCGATCCCGATGACGGAAGTGGTTTTCTCATCGAGTGAAGTCGTTTCGAGATCGAAGCAATAGGATGACTTGCCTTTCAGTTCGGCAATCAAGGCCGTCCGACCCGCCGCATCGCCCGAGCGAATCGACCGGTAGTGTTTTTTGAAATCAGCGATCGTTTTCAGTTCGGGCGTGAACCCCGTCACGGTTTCGGTCGTGGTGTGACCCCGCCCGCTCTGGAAACTGTCGCCGAAGAGGCGCTTGCCAAGAGAACTGAACTCGAACTCCACAAAGAGAGACTTGAGTGCCTCGTCGTTTCTCGGGCTCATCGCGATTTCATCAAAGCCCACCGTCACGGGCGCATCGGTCAG
>JAGNMT010000167.1 GCA_017991025.1 Verrucomicrobiales bacterium | reverse complement strand
GATCGATAGTTTACTCAAGATCACCAAAAAATGGATACTTTTCCCCGCCCCCGAAGAACCCACCTCTCAGTCTTTGATAAGAACCGCCGCTATTTGAATGATTCATCCGAAAACGTGAACAAAAACTGGCGGTTTGGTTATACTTCTGAAATTATGGACAAAGTCCATCTCCGCTTCTAATCACGAGAGTCTCGTTTTTCAATGCCCGCCTGCCTTAGCTCCCACTTCCACGTTGCGATTCTTATCAGCCTCTTCGCGACCAAAGTGGCCGTCAAGGCTGCGGAGTCGAAGATGAATCTTCCGGCACAGGCACTGGCCAAACACCTCGCACCGACTCCTCCGGCGACGAAAGCCGATCCCGGCGATCTCGCACGCCTTCGGGACCGGATGATCGTCCTCATCGATGCGCTTGAGACGTCGGCCCGCAACGCCGGCCCGAGCCCTGAGGGCCTCATCACCAAAGCCTATGATTTTAGAGAAGATGTCCCCGGTATCGAGCAACTCCTCACTCGCAACGCCGTCCTCAATGCCTGGCGGGAGGCAAGCGCACGCGGTCTTTTTAACGAGGCCGGTAAATATAGTGGCGATATCACGAAAGGGCGCGGAGCCGGCGGCGAATGCGTCTTCGAGTTGGTCGTTCCCGCCGAGACCTACCCGCCCGCTTCCAACCAGATTGCCAATCTGCGCCTCGTCCCCGTGGAGTCGAAACGAAACCCTGGCTCACCTCTCACTCCCCGCGAAGAATCCTTTCATCGCGAACTCATCGGAATGATCGCGGAGAAAGGCAGGAGCGCCGAGCTCGCCCGTTTTGAGAATCCGGAGCCCACCAATGCTCTCGGCATGACGGAGAAGAAATCGCTCGATCTCTGGCAAAAGGCGATGAACGAGGCGGGTGAAGCGGGAAAAGAAAAGCCAAACCTGCGTATCCAGACCGGCGTCAACGGTACACCCTCCCACATGACCGGGGACCGATGGCGCACCGTGACAGAGGTGGTGAACAACTCCCCTCACCCCACCGAGATTACCGTGGACATCTATGTCATAGGCAACACCTGGAAAAAACGTGACTACTACCTGATGGCAAAATCGAGCCAGGTCCTCAAGTTGCGCGGGAGCGAGTCACGGTCCCTGGAGCTATTCACCAAGGCGGAAGGTTCCTACAAAAATCCGTCCGATGATCGCGACGGTCTATCGAAAGAGGAAAGAGGAAAGAGCAAGGTCCGCTACCGGGGCATTGTTGTCGTCGCCAAACACGGCAAAGACGTGGTCTCCTTTGTGGGCACCGACCAGCGACTCGCCGAATTCGGCAATCCCGCCTCCGCCGATTCCCCCCTCGGTGGTCTTCCGGCTTTCTGACCCCCGGGGAGCCACAAAACCGGCCGCATTCCCCGTTTTGCGCTTTTCCTCACGGCCTATTCTGGCTTAGCATCGCGCCCATGAGCAAAAGACTCAAAGTCGCCCTGTTGATCGGCCTGCTGCTTTACGGTCTCTTTGCCGCAATGCTTTTGGTGCGGGCTACCACTGTGAAAAAAGATTTCCAAAGCCCCGCCGCCGCCACTCGCGACGTCTATGGATTCCAGAGCGGGCAGTTGGGCATGCTAAAGAAGGGCTCCGCCAAAACCGAGATCCTTCGTCCCGCCTCCGAGCCCATGACGGAGCCGGGATGGATCGACGGTGAGAACAACACCTTCGCGATCGACTGGAGCGAAGAGCCCGTCATTAAACCCAACACGCCACCGGAACGCTGGGTCAACCGTCCGCAAGGGGATGACAAGATCGAGCTCGTTGCCTTTGCCTCCTGGGTTCCCGCTGCCGATGACCCGCTCACCAACGACGGCGGGTGGCAGGCGAAGCTGATCTTTCGCGACCCGGCGACACTCGAGGTCTTTTCCGACGAGCGCCTGCGCGAACTAGCGGTACCGGAGTCCTTTAGACGACTCTCCCCTCCCCGCCTCTACCAGACGCCGATACTACGCCTCCTCTTTCGCACTTCCGGTATGGAATACATCCACTCCGGCAGTATCAACGTCGGCGACAGCCGCACCGGAGCTCGGGTCAGCTTTAATCTTGATTCCTCCAACGACGGCGAGTCTCGAGAGGAAACCGCCGGAAAATGGACCCGCATCGATACCGAACTTCTCATCTGGCACGACAGTCCTCTCCTCTGCCATGTCGGCTTTCTTACCGGCGAAGCGCAGCATGCCCGGCTCGATCAACGACGGGGAGCACAGGTTGTCTTCGGCGATCAGCTCCGGCTTCAATGGCTCACTCAGGTCAATAGCGACCCAAACATCAATTCCTTCCGCGACGACTTTTTGCCGCTACCTGCCGCCACAGAAAAGCACCAGGCGATCATGGCGCGACTCGACGGTCCGGACTACGACCTCCGGGAGCGGATTCTCTCGGTGAAATTCAAATCCGATGGTGAACCCGAGCCGATGACTCTCGTTCGCGCCTCTTCGCAGACCTTTCTCGAAGAACACTGCGGTCTCATCTCCGGTGATAAAGTGATTTGGGATTGGGAATCCGAAGAGAATTCCGGGCCGCTGCACATCGCGTCTATCGGTATCGTGAGTCCACAGGAGGCGCCTCTCCATCTCGTTTTCCTGCCGCAGATCACGGAACTCACTTTCCCTATCGCCGGAATTCCAGACATGCCCAATTCCCGCGAGATCAATGATCTTTTCGACACCGTGCTCCCGAGAATCAGTCTCCCCGAGGATCTCGATGACGCCGAGACGCAATTGCTGGGATTCATCGCCGTCGGAGCCCAGATCGCCTGGGAAAGCGATGAACGCTGGCAGGACGATCCTCCGAAAAACTTTCCCACCGACCGCACCTTCCGGAACGAAACCCCGCAAACCCTGCTGAACTGGTATCTCGAGAACACACCGGGCGCCTATGTCCGCTACGAGCCTGACGGCCTCATCATCCATATCAATGAGGAGACGCCGTCGTGGTGGGAGAAGATGAAAGAGAGCATCGAGAATTTCAGCTATTACTTTTGACCGGCACTTCCCTGCCATCAATCGAAGCGAGCCCAACCCTCTTGCGTCGGGGACCTGACCCTCTTCACTCGAAAGTAATTCCCTCGTATATCTCCCCGAGCGTCAGCGAAGCCCCCTGCCCCGGAAAATCGAGGAGGTCTTCGGTATCGGTCAGGACTGAGGCCACCCAGGCATTTCCCTCGCGCCGCAACCATTCAACACGCCGCTCCTCCTGTGAAACGATCACGTAGTGTTCCAGCGAGGCGATGGTCTGATAGGCGAACATCTTCTCTCGCCTGTCAATCTGCTCACTCGAAGGGGAAAGGACTTCAAAGATAATTGTCGGATTCTTCAGAAATTGATCATTCTCATCCGTAGGATCACAGCCGACCACGACGTCAGGATAGTAAAAGAATTCGCTCAAGACCGTTTTGATCCAAACCTTCAAGTCCGAACTCCAAGCCTCACATGGTCCGTTTTCAAATCGAGCATTCAATAAATCATCGATTCTTCGGACCAGTCGAATATGGCGCATGCTCGCACCCGCCATCGCGTGGACAGTACCTCCGAGATACTCGTGCTTGACCTCGCTGGACGCCTCCGCTTCGAGGTATTCCTCGACCGTGTAAAGAGCAAATTCTTTCGCCTCCGACATGGGCGAACCCTACACCATCTCATTAGGTACATCCAAGCTCATTTTTCTCCTTCCCTTTCACCCTTCCCGCGCTAAAACTCCCTCATGTCCGACTCCGAAACTCCCGACCGCGATCCCATGTCCCTCCGCAGCGCCCGCTGGTTTGCGCCGGACGATCAGCGCAGCTTCGGCCACCGTTCACGACTGAAGCAAATGGGCTTCAATACCGAGGACTTCAGGGCGAAGCCAGTCATCGGAATTCTCAACACCTGGTCGGACATGAACAACTGCCACACGCACTTCCGCGACCGGGCTGAGGAGGTCAAACGCGGAGTCTGGCAGGCGGGTGGATTTCCCGTGGAAATCCCGGTGATGTCGCTCTCGGAAAGTTTCATGAAACCGACGAGCATGTATTACCGCAACCTCCTCGCACTCGAAGTCGAGGAAACGCTGCGCTGCTACCCGCTCGACGGCACCGTGCTCATGGGAGGATGTGACAAGACCGTGCCGGCGCTCATCATGGGCGCGACCTCGGCGAATATTCCTTCCATTTTCTTTCCCGCCGGCCCGATGCTGAAGGGCTGCTGGCGCGGAGAAATCCTCGGTTCGGGGACCGATATGTGGCGATTCTGGGCAGAGCGTCAGGCAGGCAATCTCTGCGAAGACGGCTGGAACGAGCTCGAGGACGGCATCGCCCGATCCCCCGGCCATTGCATGACGATGGGAACGGCCTCGACGATGACGGCGATCGCGGAAGTACTCGGACTCTGCCTGCCTGGTGCGACCTCGATTCCGGCGGTCCACTCGACTCACGCTCGTATGGCCTCAAATTGTGGACGCCGTATTGTCGATCTCGCGTGGGATAAAATCACGCCCAGCATGCTTCTGACCGAAGACGCCTTTCACAACGCCATCGTCACCGACATGGCGCTCGGTGGCTCAACGAATGCGATCATTCACCTCATCGCGATGGCGGGCAGGGCCGGCATCAAACTGACGCTCGAGCAATTCGACCGCATTTCGCAGCAGGTTCAGGTCATCGCCAACATCCGTCCCTGTGGTGATTATGTCATGGAAGATTTCTACGACGCCGGAGGCCTGCTCGCCCTGCTCACACAGATCAAGTCCCATCTTAAGCTCGACTGTCTCACGGTCTCGGGGCAGACTCTCGGCGAAAACATCGAAGGAGCCATCGTCTACAACGACGACGTCATTCGTCCCCTCGACCGCCCCGTCTCGAAGGCAGGTGGCACCTTTGTTCTCCGGGGCAATCTCGCGCCCGACGGAGCCGTCATCAAACCGACCGCCGCCGAACCCCACCTCCTCGCCCATCGTGGCGTTGCGGCCGTGTTTTGCGATTACGCGGACATGAAAGCCCGCATCCATGACGAATCGGTCGGGCTCACCGCCGATCACGTGATTGTCCTCCAGCACGCCGGTCCCATCGGTGCCCCCGGTATTCCGGAATGGGGCATGCTACCGATCCCGAATTATCTGCTCAAACAGGGAGTGCGCGACATGCTGCGGATCTCCGACGCCCGCATGAGCGGCACCAGTTACGGTGCCTGCGTCCTCCACGTCGCCCCTGAATCCGCGATCGGCGGTCCCCTCGCCCTCGTTCGGGACGGAGATATCATCGACGTCAACGTCGCGGAACGCCGGCTCCATCTCGAAGTCTCGGACGAAGAACTGGCGATCCGGCGAGCCGCCTGGTCGCCCCGCCCCGCACGTTTCCGCCGCGGCTACGGCCAGCTTTATGCCGATGAAATCACGCAGGCACCCGAAGGATGCGACTTCCGTTTTCTCCACCACGGCGCAGACACCCCCGAGCCGGATATATTCTAGTAAAGATTGGACTCGATCCTTTTCAAAGCTTCGCGTATTCTGAACCTGATGAACCCACCTGTTGACCCGTCCACAGAGATCACCCGCGAGATTAGAGAACCGAAATCGACTCTTTATGTTTTCGGTTCCGCAGTCCTGGCCGCGCTCATTCTCGGGCTGACTATTTTTCTGCTCGTGCGGGGCTTCCAATGGCGCGCGGCTCTCGCCGATCTCCGGGCCGAACCCGGCATCGAGATCCTGAGCATCGAGCGGGTCGGCTTTTTCAAAAAGCGACTCCTCGGGTTGCGGGATCCCCTCGCTCCCTCAGCCGACAGCATTCTTCGAAAGCACAACATCGGTGCCAATACCGCCGAAGTCATCCTGACCGAATATCATTCGCTCAACACTCCTTATGCGATCGAACGTGAGAAGCTTGAGCAGTCACGTCTAAATGAACTTCGCGAGGCCGTCCTCACGGCGGTCGGAGAGTTTGCCAAGACCACCACCGCCAAGCGCGAAGAGGATCTTGAAAAAATCACCCGGATGCTTTTTCAGGCCCGCTTTCCAGAGGCCATGAAGACTGTCGATCTCGAGTGGAAAACAGGTAACTGGCTGGTGAAGGGTGAGCTCTACGGTCCCCATCATGAAGCTTTCGTAAAAGAATCGCCCGCCTACATCGTTGAGGGAGATCTCAACTTCGACCAGCTCGTCAACCTCACCGAAAGCCGCACCTCATCGATCCGGCGGGACATCGAAGCCACCGACCTATTCACCGTCGATCTCGACGGTCTCTACGTGCACATTGATCGCATGCGCCGCCTCGTTGCCGATTATGACGGTGTCTGCGCAAAGTCAGGACTTTCCCTGCCTAAGCTGCAACTTGAGATCTCCGTCGCCGACCTCGGGAGCGTCGCGGACCGTATTGCGGCGATCAAAGAGGGACTCACCGGACCAGGTGGTATCGCCGGAGATCGCTTTCTTCTCGATCTCGCCCGCGAGGCACCGGCCGGCCAGTCGCCAAAGGCTTTTCTTAAGCTGGTTCCGGTACCTGCTCCGTGATGAGCGAAGATTCCCCCCGCGTCCGCCGGGTTGAGGTGCTCGTCGGTCCCCTTGTCACCTTTGTGGCAGTGGTTGCCCTGTTGATCGTCGCACGGTTCTATGAAAGGATGCCGGTGCAGGCACCGGAGTGCGGGTTCAAAGCCACCTTCGGCATTCCCTGTGTCAGTTGCGGCGGGACGCGGGCGATGCAGGCGCTCTCATCCGGACACTTCGTTGAGGCGATCCGGTTTAATCCGGCTGTTGTTTTTGGCTCTTTTGTTAGCGTCGTCTGGGTGATTCTAGGACTGCGCCGATTTCAGTGCGGCGAGGCACCTCTTCCCGTTCCCGCACAGAGCCGCCGCATGCGGCGAGTAGTCCTGATCGCGATTTCTCTGCTTGCGCTCAACTGGATTTACCTCATCCTCTTTCTCAAATGACCATTCATCTCCACGACCAGACGGTCGCCATCACTGGCGCAGCAAAAGGCATCGGCCTCGCGATCGCTGAAGCCTTTCTCGAAGCCGGAGCAAAAGTCCTCGCGATCGATCTCGACGCATCGGCGCTTGCCGAGTTTCAGGCAGGCGCCCCTGAACGGGTCGATATACTCTGCGCCAATGTCGCTGATTTTGAAGCATTGAAAGTTGGCCTCGAAAATCGCAAAATCGACCATCTCGTCTGCGCCGCAGCGGTCGGTTCGGGCAAGATGGGCTTCCCTTTCTGGAACCTCGAACCGGGAGACTGGAATCGCGTAATCGACATCACTCTGATGGGAACCGTCAACACCGTTCACGCCTGTGTCCCGGCCCTGTTGTCGGGCGACACCCATCGAAAATCCGTTCTCCTCCTCGCCTCCGTCGCCGGACAAATCGGCTCCCAGACCGACCCTCCTTACAGCGCTTGCAAGGCAGCGACGATCAATTTCGCCCAACTCGCCGCGAAGGACTTCGCC
>JAGNMT010000166.1 GCA_017991025.1 Verrucomicrobiales bacterium | reverse complement strand
GCGGGAGTTAAAATGAATCGGCATGGCAGGATCATCTCTTTCCCAACCGAGGCGGTCAATGAAATTGGGCGACGTCACTGCGCCTCAAAAATTTCTGCTATTCCGCTCCGGAATCGTTCGCCCCCCCCTGTGATATGAACAGAATCGATCAATTGGGAATCGCTTTTTCATTCCATCCGCACCCGCCCCGCCGCAAGGCCGGGAATAGAGGGGGTTCAGGTAGGTTCTAATAGAAATCACTCCTCAGCTGCGATGAGAAAACGACGGGCAATTCTTCCATAGCGGGAGCAATCCCGTGCTATGGCATCTTTAACTTCCGAGTGCACCGCGATAAACTCATTTGATGGTAAATCCACCAGACTTCCATTCTCGTCGTGTTTACGCTGCGCCATCATGCGTAGGAACGTAGGGAACCATTTGGGTGGAAGTTCGTTTACTACTAACAATTCCCAAATACGCAAACTTCCCATTGTGCAAGCTGTGACAACTTGTCGCCCAGAGTTGTCCACATTGATGGTTGTTATGTAGTCATTGTGGCTTTTGACGCTCAAGGTCAACAGCCCGCCTGGCTGTTTTCGAAATTCGACTAATCCTCTGGTAGTGGAGTGCTGCGTTGCTTCAATTGCCGGCCCGTGCTCTTCTTCTGAAAAATCAGCGTCGCTACCCAAAAAAGAAAGCGGCTTGCCATTTTTTGCATTCCAAAGGGTTGTCTGTTTGCCCGTCACTTTGATTGACCCTCCATCCGGAGTGTAAGCGAGGCCATGAATTTTTTCAGAAAACCCTTCAATTTTTGCTAATGCATTGCCTGTGGACGTTTCCCAAACTCTGACAGATTTATCCGAGGATGCGGTAGCCACACGTTTTCCGTTTGGGCTGAAAGTTGCATGAGTAACCCGGGACTGATGGCCTTGCAGTGTTGACCTTATTGATCCAGTTGAAGTATCCCAAACCCAGGCGAGCGCTCCGCCTCCTGTGGAAATGATCTGATTGCCGTCTGCGCTAAATCGAGCAATGCCATCCCGCGGCTCATTTTCCCTAAAGTAATCAGTTCCAGCACCTCGGAGGGGGAAGAGCATTTCCCCTTTTTTGGCATCCCATACCGTGTTTGAATCAGTGAGTAAAAATCGTCCATCACTACTGAATTCTCCTACATTCGGTGCGTCATTCGACTGTGATAGGCCTTCAACAGCCGCCCCGGCATCTACGTCCCAGAGCCAAACACGGTTCTTGTCCTCATTTTCAAGCGATGAGAAGATTCTTCGCCCGTCGGCGTTGAGTTTGAGTTTAGATTCCGAATAAAATCCTGAATCCATATTCGGAAGTGTGCAGAGCAGTTCCCCACTGGAAGTGCTCCATACTCGGGCCGTTCTATCTTCTATTTCTCTATATTTATCATATCCTGTCGCAGTAAGAAGCCGGGTGCCGTCAGTGCTAAAGACGGCAGTTCTGATGGGGCCTTGATGGCCAACCAACTCCAGACCAAGACCGCCCGTTGCCGTCATAACCATCACTCTGTTCTTGGCGGAGATAGAAGCCGTGATTTCCCCCCTTTCCGTAAGCGTCCACTCCGGATTGTCTTGGTCGGAATACATAGGCAAGCTTTGCAATAATTGGCCCGACTCCACATCCCATAATTTGGCAACATGATCGTCTGAAACAGTGAGAAGCCTCTGACCATCCCGGCTAAATTGGACTTTGGTTACGAAGTCCTGATGTCCAAGGAGTTCAGCCACTTTTCTTCCTGTCGCCGTTTCCCAGATATAGCCGATATACTGAGCTCCCACCGCGATGTAGGATCCATCCGGACTGAAGACGGTTTCTTCGACCATACCCTTGTGTTCTAAATGCCTCTCGGGTTTGCCGCTTTGTGTATTCCACACATGCACAGAAAAATCTTTCCACCCAAAGGTAAGCGCCTGACTGTTATTCAGACTTAATTCTACATACTGTTCGACCCCTCCCACATACCGCTCATTCCCTGCGGGACCATCGAATTCATTTAGAGTGGTCAATAGTTTTCCTGCACTCGCATCCCACAGCTTTGCCGTTCCATCTGACGACGCGGTAACTAGCTTTCGCCCATCTTGGCTAAACTGGAACATACGGATGAACTCCTGATGGCCCTCTAGCTTGGCTCTAACTTTTCCTGTGGCCGCATCGTACACGGCCACTGTTTCTGCATCTGCAATTAAGGCGGCAAAGCAGCTCCCGTCTGGGCTGAAAATAATTCTACTCAACAACAAGTCTAATTTAAAAGAAGAAAGAACTTCCCCTGACTTTACACTCCACAATTGATATGTTTCGTCTTCGCCAGTAGCAAGGAGCTGTTGATTGTCAGGCGAAAAGGATTCGAAACCGATATCTTTGCCAGCGGTTTGGAGCGTTGTTATGATTTTGCCAGTTTTGACATCCAGTATGACCGGGTTCCTTCCTTTGGCTTGGATTAAAATGAGGCTTCCATCGGTGCTTGTGGCGAGTCTTTCTCCGTCTTTGTTTATTGTCATAACCGGCAAGTCCCATCCATTAAGGAGAATGGTCGCAGCTTCCGCAGCCAATGTTGAAGCGGGGTCATAGTCAATCGACCGAGCCAGACACGCCAGCGCGTCACGTTTTTGATTTGAGTCCACCAGTTCCTGGGCCCTTGAATGATCAGACCTTGCTGCTTCTCTGAGCAAAAGACGGCGGCGGTCTGATTGCTGAAAGGCCATGCCGCCTGCAATAAGCGCCGTTACTGCCAGCAACGTAACCGCAGAGAGCCAGCGACGGAGCACTCTCGCGCGACGCTGTGCAAGTTGCAGTTGATACGCCTTGTCTCGCTGGGTGAGAGTGCCTAATGGCACACCGAGCACGCCGGCGACGATCTTGAGCTTCATCAGTTCCAGCCGCTTTTGATAGACTGCAACCTTTGCCTCAACGGTCTTGGCTCCGAGTTCGCGATCTTTCTGCAAATCCAACCGATAGGCCTCAGGACTGCACCAACCTTGCCCCCCTTCATCCAAACGAAAATCCGCCGCAATGGGCTCCGTATTTTCACGCAAAAGCCGTCCTTCCCGGTCCACTTTATGACGTAATGGCTCCGGAAAGCACTCATTCACAACCCTGAATCCCCGGACCTGTTTGTCCAGATCCTGGGTCACGTTCGGCTCTCCATCCACTATCGCAGCCAAAACCCTGTCTTCCCGTCCCAGTTGTTTGAAATAAAGGATCTCACTGGCCACGTAGGCTGACGCCACCGCCCTCGGCGAGCAAATCACGAGCAGGTACTTGCTGTTATCGAGTGCGCGGTAGATGGGAGAAATCAGCTCGGCATCCACAGGCAGTTCCTCTTCATCTCGGAAGACCGGGAATATCCGCGCTGGTATGACTTCCCCACGATCATTGACCGTGCCCACCAAATCGTTCGGCACTTCGTAGGTTTCCAGGGCTTGGTGCAGCCAAGTCGCCCACTGCCGCCCCGGTTCCATATTGTCGGCGTGGCGATAAGAAATAAAGCACCAGAAAGTTCTTATGGGGCCAGCGTTGGACCAATCACTCTTCATGCACATTCGTTGACTGATTCAGCCTAAACAGATGCCATGAGCTGGGCAACATCGGAATTACTGATAAGGATTCCCTTTTTCATCCCTTCCGCACCCGCCCTACCGGAAGGCCGGGGATGGAGGGGGTAGCGGCAGTTGTCCCTTAAGGCAAAGATGGAAACCGGTCGTTGTAATCGATCTCGACGTCGGGAAACCAGCGGCGCTCTTCCGCCTCTGTAGCAGACACCTGGAGCCTCACTCCTCCACCCGCCGGACCTCGATCCGTTCCCCGCGGGTGTTCTTGCCGAAGAGCCTGTTGCCGTCGCGGCTCAGGGTGAATAGATCGACCACCTTGCCGCCCTCCCAACGGATCTCATAATGATTCTCTCCACCGGGATCGGGAATGACCTTCCAGAGCCCCCCCCTCGCACCGCCTTGAGCCTCCCACCCATGGGTGTCGCTGAAAAAGCGAAGATAGACCGGGCTCTTTCCCGCCTGCAAATGCTCAGCAAGCCACGTTGGAGGTGCGTGCTCGCGGCTTCCTGCGGGACCTCCACAGAAAACGCATTCGCGACCCTTAGGGGCATTCGATGGGGGTGTGGTTACATGCATCATTTTACTGCTCTACTGCACCTTCAAAAAACATTCTGGAGTCCCCATGGAGTGGAAACATCTTATTATTGGCTCCTTATTAGGATCGAGAACATCCTTGAATCAGACGGGGGCCTCCAACACTCCAGCGCCGTCCAAGAAACCACCTCTCACATCCCGTCGTCGTCTTGAAACTCAGAGATTGGTAAAGGACGCAGGTCCAGCCGGAGTGATCGGGAACGGAAAAAAGATCTCTCCGGGACCGGCGCTGGGAGCCAAAGTCCTGGGGGAGAGTTCTTCTCCTGAAAATAAATCTCCCGCTCCGGAGAAAAAATCGGCCGCCCGAAAAAGTGGTAGGTCAGTGGCAGGTCGCCATTTTGAAAGCCGGTCCAGCTTTCCAAGAAACTCCATAACTCCTTGAAGGAGAAGGTGGTGGGCAGAGAAGGATTCGAACCTTCGAAGGCATAGCCAGCAGATTTACAGTCTGCCCCGTTTGACCGCTCCGGAATCTACCCGTACACAACAGTCGACATGAGTCGACTGACTGCGAGGACGGCAAGATGACGGGAAGGAGCGGAATTGCAAGCGGTTTAATTCGCTATTTGCAAGTGGAGCGCCCACACCACCCTTCTGTGCTACCCCCCTCGGAAAATTACATCAAATCTTCAGCGACGACCGAATTCTGCTCCCGGCTGGAAAGCACTCGGGCCTGGGAAACCACCGCGTCTTCGTTACACTCAAAACGGTAGGCGTGACAATTGGGGCAAATGTTCACCTTGCTGGCGACGATCGAATCGCACCCCATACATACTTTATACAAAGTGGGGTTTTTAACAATACGACGGGCCCTCTTGGCACGTTCAGCTAAAGCGGTGTTCTCGTTTGACATGCGGGCACAAAATTAGCTCGAATGAGTCTTTTTTGCAAGAATGAAATTACAAATCTGCAATTTTCTCATAATTATTATAAGTAAATACCTAATTTCAGGGGATTTGCGGGGAATTTTACCAAAAATGCGTCGTGAAGGTGCGGACAGTTCGAAGGCGGGTTAAATCCGGTTTCTCCGGGCCGGTTTTGCCTGTAGCGTCCCCGGCTTTGAAGAACCGCAGGGAAATAGCAGCATTGGACTTGGTGGTCCCGCAGTTGCGGCGGAGCCGCCGACTGTCTGCTGCCCTGAAGTCTGTTCCTCTCGCGACGCCTGAGAATCCGGTCGTGTTTGATCATGTCGCCGAGGCGGGACAGCCGCTCTATGTCGCGGCGGTGATCTCCGCCTGGCGCGAGGCGGGGCAGCTCGACTCTACGGTCTGGGTGCTCTGTTCCCAGGTCAAGGCGCAGGAGGTGGTCCAGAGCGAGATCAGTGTGTGGGGAAGTGAGGCCTTATTCCTCCCGGAATATGAATGGGCCGGATTCGAAGAAAGCCTGCCGGACCCGGAGTCGGCGGCCGAGCGACTCGCCGTGTTGAAGGAGATCCACGAGATCACGCGCGAAAAGGGCGACTCCATTGTGGTACTGACAGCCGAGTCACTGGCCGAGGGAGCACCGCCTCCCGGGTCGCTCTCCCGTCAGGCGGAAACATTGCGTGCGAAGGATAAGCTCGATCTCGAATCGTTTGCCACGACACTGGAAGCAGCCGGGTATGATCGCGAGGCGCAGGTTTTCCAGCGCGGTCAGTTCGCATTGCGCGGCGGGATTATTGATGTGTTCTCGTGGCAGGCGGTGCATCCGGTGCGGATAGAACTTTTTGACCGGGAGATCGAATCAATCCGCGAATTCGACATCGATGCGCAGACCTCGATCGGGCGAGTCGAGGCCTGCGAGATTCTTCTCAGCGAGACGAACCTGGAGCAGTCTGGACGGATCTCGGACTACATCGGGGACAATGATCTCATCATCGCGGTGGAGTGCGATAGTGAGTTCGCCCACGTCCGCATCAGCAGCGGTCTCACCGCAGAGGCGATGGGGCCGGAAGATTTTGACGGAGCCTGTTTTGATAACCCGCTCGGCGAGTTCGGGGCCGGGGATTTTATTCTTCAGGAGGCGAAGCGCGACGAGTTTTCCCGTCAGATCGCCCAATGGCGAAAGGAAAAATGGACGGTACTGATGGCCTTCCACTCCGACGGGGAGAAGGAACGATTCACCGAGCTGATTCTTGAGAATGCCTGGAACGACGGCTTTCTCAAACCGATGATAGGGACGCTGAGCCGGGGATTCACCATCCCCGAGGCAAAGCTCGCGGTATTGAGTGATGCGGAGATCTTCGGCCGCTATCAGAATCAGCGCGGTCGCCGCCGCTACCGGCTCGCGCGGGAGTTGCAGTCGAGCAAACAGGTCAGCAGCCTTCGCGAGTACAATTACGGGGATCTGGTCGTGCACATCGACTACGGGATCGGAAAATTCCGGGGGATCCGCACTCGTGAAGCCCCTGAGGGCAGTCAGGAAGTGCTTGAGATCGAGTATGACGACGAGGCCCGTCTTTTTGTGTCGCTCGATCAGGCTCACCTCGTCTCGCGCTATATCGGGACGGGGAAAAACGCCCCGAAGCTCTCCAGGCTGGGTGACAAACGCTGGTCGAAGATCCGGCGTGACGCGGAAAACTCGATCCTCGACTACGCAGGACGATTGCTCTCGGTCCAGGCCGAACGGGCCTCGCATCGGGGCTTTTCCCATCCTCCGGACAACAAGTGGCAATGGGAATTCGAGCACGCATTCATCTACAAGGAGACGCCCGATCAGCTTCGAGCGATCGAGGAGACAAAAACCGACATGGAGAGCCAAAAACCGATGGACCGCCTCATCTGCGGAGACGTCGGTTTCGGAAAGACCGAAGTCGCGATCCGGGCGGCTTTCAAGGCGGTCATGTCAGGGAAACAGGTCGCGATCCTCGCCCCGACGACGGTGCTCGCCGAGCAGCACTTCCGGAATTTCCGCGAACGGATGTCGGACTTCCCGGTCAAGATCGAGACACTGAGCCGCTACCGCACCGCCTCAGAGCAACGCACGACCCTCGCGAATCTCGTCGCGGGCAGCACGGACATCGTCATCGGCACGCATCGGGTCATTTCGAAGGACGTGCAGTTTAAAAATCTCGGTCTCGTCGTCGTCGACGAAGAGCAACGTTTCGGCGTCCACCACAAGGAGCGCTTCAAGGAAATGTGGCGCTTTGTCGATGTCCTCACCCTCTCCGCCACGCCCATCCCGAGGACCCTTTACCTCTCGATGATGGGCGTGCGGGAAATGTCCATCATTGACACCCCGCCGCCGAACCGCCGTCCTGTCGCGACGACGATCTGTCCCTATGATGAACGAATCATCCGGTCGGCCATC
>JAGNMT010000165.1 GCA_017991025.1 Verrucomicrobiales bacterium | reverse complement strand
CTCCGCTTTCTGCTGCGATGCCCCCTTTTGCGGGAGCTTCGAAAGGGCTGGCCTTTCCACAATCCCCATCCGCTCCAGCTCGACCTCCTTCCAATCGATTACCTCGGCCTCGACGAGATGGCGGATCGCGACGCCCTCTTTTCGCGCGAGAAGCAGTCAAAAATCCCCCCGGCCCATACGGACAGAGCCCCACTTGTCGAAGTTGCTTGGGATCGCCTGCGCGCACTCTCGCCAAAGTCTCGCGCCAATCTCGGCAGAATCGTATTCGACTCGATGCTTCGCGATCTTTGCGTTGCATCGAACTACTTTGATACCTCAGCGCAGGAGCGCATCGCTCCACTCGTCTCGGACTATTTGACGGAACGTTGGTCCTTCGGTGCCGATGAGCGGCTCGTGACGACAAAATTCCTGATTCTCGACAAGCGCCCCGATGCCCAGGGGAAGAAACGCGATGATCTCATTGGAGGTGGTGCCCGGTCGCGACTGATCCGCGAAATCCGTTTCTCGAAGACATGGGGAGACGAGGAGGAACAAAGTCTGATCCACAAAGCGAAAGGGGACGAACTGGTCGAACTCGTGCGGGCCTTCCTTCACGCGGCGAGTAATTTTGTGGAGAGTCGTCCCGTCGCCAAGCCCGGGAAGGGCACCGCAACCCTTGGATGGGTGCTGAAAGACACCGCGATCGTGTGGAAGCTAAATCCGAATCCGGTTCAGGACGGGAGTCGTGCCAACGAGTTCTTCCGGCAGCTCTACGATTCCGTGAGCCGGGTGATCGCAGATCGCGACCATCATCTCTACGACTACGAGGCGCACGAGCACACCGCCCAGGTCGAACCGGAAAAGCGAAAGGTCCTCGAGGCGCGCTTCCGCATGTCGGATCGAGACAAGGAATGGTGGTCGGAATCCGGGCAAAAAGGCCCCCTCGTCCGACTCCCCGTCCTCTACTGCTCGCCCACGATGGAGCTGGGCGTCGACATCTCCGCATTGAATACCGTCTACATGCGCAACGTCCCGCCAACGCCGGCCAACTACGCCCAACGTAGCGGTCGAGCGGGTCGTTCCGGCCAGGCAGCCCTCGTCGTCACCTACTGTGCGGCGATGAGTCCGCACGATCAGTGGTTCTTTGCCCATGCCAACGACATGGTCCATGGCGTCGTCAAGGCACCCACCCTCGACCTCAAGAATCGCGACCTCATCGAGAGCCACCTCCATGCCGTCTGGCTGGCCAGCGCCCAGACGCCGATCTCGACCAGCATCGCCGAGATGCTCGATCTCGAGGAACCGGTGAAGCCATTGATCCAGGATCTGCAGGATCGACTCACCCGCCCGGAGGTCCGGGAACGTGCCGTAGCAGCGGCGAGCAAGGTGATCAAGCAGGTCTCTGGCGAGCTTCAGGGATGCGATTGGTTCCACGACCAATATGTCGAGCAGGTCATCGACAGGAGCGCGAGTGCCTTTGATCATGCCTTCGATCGCTGGAGGGAGCTTTACGATGCGACCCAGCGCCAGTTGGACCGCGCCTTCAGAATTCACAAGAGCCCATCCACACCGAAGCGGGAGTCCGACAGCGCCAGAACCCGCTACCTCGACGCTCTCAATCAGATCAACCTCCTCAAAAAAACTGGGGGCGGGCAGAACAATGACTTCTACACCTTCCGCTACCTCGCCAGCCAGGGCTTCCTGCCCGGATACAACTTTCCGCGGCTTCCCCTCATGGCGTGGATCCCGGCGGCGGGACGTTCCAGGTCCGGTGAAAAAGAGGCCGGGGCCATGGTCAGTCGGCCGCGCTTTCTCGCCCTCTCCGAGTTTGGCCCCCGCAGCCTCATCTACCACGAGGGTCGCATGTTCCGCGTCACCCGTGCCAAGCTCAATGTCACGAACGCCGATCACATTTCGTCGGAGGCGAAGCTGGGCACCATCAATGCGCTCATCTGCACCTATTGCGGCTACGGTCACCTCGGTCGGCCCGAAGACCCCGAGCCAAAGGATCACGTCTGCGAATATTGTGGAAAGACCTTTGTCCCCGAGAGCCGGGTCAACCAGCTCTACCGTATCGACACCGTCGAGACTCACCCGGTCGATCGCATTTCGGTGAACGAAGAGGATCGCCAACGACAGGGCTTCGACATCGTCACGACCTACCGCTTCTTGCCCGGGCCCGGTGGAGTTCTGGAAAAGAGATCCTCCGACGTGGTCTCGAACGAAGAGAAAGCGGCGACCCTCACCTATTCACCCGCCGCCGCCCTCTGGCGTATCAACCGTGGCTGGAGACGACGGAAGAACAAGAACCAGCTCGGCTTTTACATCAACCCGCTCACCGGACAATGGAGCAAGGGCGAAGACCCCTCGGAGAGCGGGGACGATGAGAAAGACGAAGAGGAAAACAGCAAGGTCAGCCCCCAGCAGATCGTTCCCTTCGTCGAAGATCACCGCAATGTCCTGATCTTGACTCCGAGCGATATGCTTGAGGAAGGCTCCATGGCGACCATCCAAGCCGCCTTGGCCCGTGGCATCGAGCAGACCTTCCAGATCGAGTCGTCCGAGCTTGCGGTGGAGCCACTGCCGTCGCGAATCGACCGGCGATCCTTCCTCCTTTACGAGTCAGCCGAGGGTGGGGCAGGGGTCCTCAATCAGTTGGCGACGGATTCCGTATATCTCGCCCTCGCGGCAAGGAAAGCGCTGACCTTGATGCATTTCACCGTGCCCGATGGGCCGTTTGAGATCGATCAGCTCACCGAGCAAGAGGCAGGTGACGACTCGAAGATCTTCACTTGCGAGGCGGGCTGCTACCATTGCCTTCTCTCCTATTTCAATCAGCCCGACCACGAGATCATTGATCGGCGGGACAGGGAGGCCCTGCGCTTTCTCGTCTCACTGGCGAATGGCCAGATCGTCCCGTCCAGTCCGTTGATTGTTCAGGTCAAAGAGAGTGATGCGTCCGACCAGACCCTCTTGGATCAGTGGCTCCAGCTCGTTGCCCGTTTGAGCCTTCGACAGCCCGATCAGACCCTCGTTCCCCTGAACGGCACCGATGCAGTTGCTGATGCGATTTACCGCGGTTCCCGATCCGTGATTTTTCTCACTCCGCCACCGCCCGAGATCGAAGCCTATGCGGCCGATCGCGGCTATCACCTCGTCACCTTCGGAGAATCTCAGGATCGCTGGGAGAAAGTATTCCGGGACTTTCCCGACATATTCGGTTCTCCTCCTCCCACCTCATGAGTCAGATGATCGAATTTTCTCCGGGAGCCTTGGTGGCCGTTCGTGGTCGCGAGTGGGTCGTGCAGCCAGGGTCCACTCCCTCGGCGCTCCTCCTGCGGCCTCTCGGCGGTGCGGAAGAGGACATCTCCCTGATCCTGCCCGATCTCGAGCCTGAGGCCCCGCGGTCATCGACCTTTCCTCCGCCTGACCCGGATCGCCATGGCAGCCACCATGCGGCGACACTGCTTCGCGATGCCATCCATCTCAAGCTTCGCAACGGAGCGGGGCCCTTCCGCTCCTTCGGCAACATCGCCGTCGAACCTCGCGCCTATCAGCTCGTGCCTCTACTCATGGCCTTGCGACTGCCCGTCATCAGGCTTCTTATTGCCGACGACGTCGGTATCGGGAAAACGATCGAGGCAGGTCTCATCATCCGCGAGTTACTCGACCGGGGCGAGATCACGAGATGTGCGGTGCTGTGCCCGCCCCACCTCGTCGATCAGTGGCAGGGCGAGCTGGAGAATCGCTTTCACATCCGTGCCGCCGCCCTGACCTCCGGCAACGTCACTCGTCTTGAGAAATCTCTGCCCCCAGGCAAATCTCTCTTCGACCTCTATCCCTTTGTCGTCGTCAGCCTCGACTACATCAAGAGCGAGCGGCACCGCGAACACTTTCTCTCCATCGCCCCGGAGTGCATCGTGGTCGATGAGGCCCACTCGTGTGCAGCGGTCGGACAAGGAAAGCAACTCCGTTTCGAGTTGCTGCAGCGCCTCGCCGCCGACGAGGACCGCCATCTTGTGTTGCTCACTGCGACACCGCACTCCGGAGACAACGATGCCTTTTACAATCTGCTCTCCCTGCTCCGACCTGAGTTTTCCTCGCTCCGTGACGACCGCACCGAGGCCAACAAATCACTTCGCGACGAGTTGGCCCGCCACTTTGTCCAGCGCCGTCGCAAAGATATTGAGGAGTGGCAGGACACCAGTGTCTTCCCCCGGCGCTTCACTACCGAGGTCACCTACGCCCTCACCGGGGACTGGGGCCGGTTCTTCGATGAAGTGCGCGACTATTGCGTGGGCCTCGCCGAGCGGGCCGAGGCGGCCGATGGGCAGGCCGCCCGCATGATCTGGTATGCCACCCTCGCCTTGCTGCGATGCGTTTCATCCTCGCCGGCCGCCGCCGCCAAGGCCCTCAAGACTCGCCTCACCAATTCAGCGGGCAGAGACGGATTGACCGCCGACATCCTTGAGGCGGAGGGCCTCGCCCCGGATGATGACGAGCGACTCTATGACGGTGACGGCGACGATCTCTCGCAGACCGACCTCGAGCCCGCCGCCGCTCTCGATGAAGAATCCTTTCATCTACGGTCCCTCATCGAAACCGCCAATCGGCTCGCCGGTGCCAAAGGAGATCCCAAGCTCGCTGCTCTCATCTCCCACCTCAAAGGCCTCCTCGACGAGGGATTCCGACCGGTCGTCTTCTGCCGCTACATCGCCACCGCCCGCTATGTCGCCAGCCAACTGGGGACGGTTTTCAAAGAGGCCGTCATCGACGCGATCACCGGGGAATACACGCCCAGCGAACGTGAGGCGCGTGTCCAGGTGCTCGGCGAGACTGCGATGGACGAGGGGAGGCCCCTCATTCTTGTGGCGACCGACTGTCTTTCCGAAGGGATCAATCTTCAGCGCTACTTCACCGCCGTGGTCCACTATGACCTCGCGTGGAACCCGTCCCGGCACGAGCAGCGCGAAGGTCGTGTCGATCGCTTCGGCCAGGAAGCCAAAGAGGTCCGCGCCACCATGCTCTACGGGCAGGACAATCCGGTCGATGGCTTCATTCTCAATGTCATCCTTCGCAAGGCCGAGGCCATCCGCAAGGAGCTCGGCATCCTCGTGCCCATGCCGGCGGACGAGCAGCGTATCAACCAGGCCCTCATCAAGGCAGCTCTGCTCAAAAAGAATCGTGCCGTCAATTACCAGAAGGAGTTCGATTTCGACGGCTTGGGTGAGGAGCTTGCTCCCGTGCAGGCGCAGTGGCAGGACGCGATGGAAAAGGCCAAAGCCAACCGCACCGTCTTTGCCCAGCGTCGCTTGCGCCCCGACGAGGTGTTACCCGAGTGGGAGCGCCAACGTGCCCTCCTCGGCTCACCGGAAGACATTGAGCGTTTTGTCAGGGCCGCCTGTGCCCGGCTCAATGCACCGCTCGAACCCTTCCGGAAATCCGCCTTCCGGTTCCTTCCCCAACATTTGCCGCAGTCCCTGCGCGAACGACTCGAACTCGAGGAGTTGGCCAAGCCCTTTACTCTCGATTTTCGTTACCCGCAGATGGCCGGGACGCGCTTCATTCACCGCACCCATCCGCTCGTTTCCCTGCTTGCCGACACCATCCTCGAGGATGCGCTGGCCGGGGTCGGCAACGCTTATGCCGCTCGATGCGCCGCGACCGTGACCGGCAGTGTCGAGGTCGTCACCAGCCTCTTTCTCCTGCGTCTGCGTCACCAGCTCACCACCAAAAAGCGTGACGACGTGCGCACCCTCATGGCTGAGGAGTGCGTGACGCTCGCCGTGTCGGGGCGGGCCGATCCGCGCTGGCTCGAGGACACTGAAGTGGCGGCCCTGCTCGAGGCAGAGCCCTGCGCCAACCTCTCTCCCGAGGCGGCATCCCGCGAGATCACCGCCGCCCTCGAGTTTCTGGCCGGACAGACCAACTTCCTTGAGACTCTCGCGGAGAACCGGGCCGACGCCCTCCTCGTCGATCATCGCCGCGTTCGTGAAGCCGCCAAGGATGTTGGCAGCTACGATGTCACGCCCTGCCTTCCGGTGGATGTGCTCGGGGTTTACGTCCTGCTTCCTGCTGACCTATGATGCCGTCGCTGACAGAGGAAATCAGTCTGTTGGACGCTGTCTCGGGGGAGTGCTCCCGGCTTCTTCAGAGATTTCAGAGTTTCGTGGATGATCCTGCACTCCGAGCACTCGGGGCGAGGTTTGAAGCCAACCGGATGCGCCGCGAAGTCGACCTTGGCTTCAATGCGTTTGCCCTAGCTTCCAATATCTACCATCGGGAGAATCTGCACAGCGATGTCATGGCGGCTATCCTTGATCCGGACGGTTCCCACGGACAGGGAGACCGATTCCTGATGCTCTTCCTTGAGTTCCTTAATGAGAGGCACGATTTGAAACTCGATCTGGAAGACTACCGCGATGCTATCATCGAGCGGGAGCCCGGACGGATCGACCTGCTCATCCGTGGCACCCGGGGAGATCGACCCAAGGCCATTATCATCGAGAACAAGATCAACGGCGCCGGTGACATGGACTGTCAGGTGGTGCGCTATCTGGAAAAGGTGCGAACGGTCTGGAAATTGGATTGCGAGGCCATCGTCTACCTGACCCTCCAACAGAAGGGGCGCCCTTGCACCCACGGATGGCCCGACGAAGAAAGGGAGCAAGTCGAACCGCTCCTAAAATCCATTTGCGCCTTTGCGGATGCTCCGGACGACCTTCACTCTGGCTGGCTCAGACCCTGTGTTGGGTCCGCCGCAGACTCAAATCTGGAAGTCGCCCACGTCATCCGGCAATATCGTCAGCTTATTCTTAAACTTGGACAAAACGCCATGAACCAACCCCTGATGGAAGAATTCTACGACCTCTTGAAGGTCGGTGAGAGATACAAAGCCGCTCTCAATTTGAAAGCAATCATGAACGACTTGCCGGCCTTCAGGTGCCAGCGATTGATTTACGAATTCCAAAAGGATGTATCTCCGTTTTCGAAAGTTTACCCGTATCGTCCCACAGTCGCTGTGTTCGAAAATTGCGGACTGGAGAATTTGAAGATCCACGTGGACACCACTTCGAACGAATCGAGCACACTCTCATTCTGGAACTGCATCGATGGCGATGAAAAACGTGCGACGCCGGAGCGACTCCTTCGGGAGCTTGGATTGATTGACCAGTTCCGTTGTCAGGACGGTTGGTTCAATCGTGAGTTCTCCTTCCCCTGCGAGGAGCAAGCGCTCTACGAGTTTCTGCGCTCGTTTCTAAAAAAGCTTCGCGATAGCTTGAGCCGTTCTAAATCCAGTGTTTGAAAGCCTGTAACCAATCGAGTCAAGCTCTGCCCCCATGCCCCGTCGCCGCCACTCTGCCGATTCGCTCCCTTTCGACACCCTCAGGCTCGAAGGTAGCCTTTTCGTGCCCCAGCTCCTCGAACGCGCCGCCCATGGCGAGGCCTCGCAACAGCAGGAGTCCGACTACGACATCCCCAAAGGTCTAAAGCTCCATGAGG
>JAGNMT010000164.1 GCA_017991025.1 Verrucomicrobiales bacterium | reverse complement strand
ACGAGCATCCGTCACGCGAGTGAGAATCGCGATCAATGATCGTAACCTGCCTGCCGCGCCGCGCGCAGGAAAGGGCAGTGTTGAGACCGATGACACCGGCCCCGAGAATGGCGACCGATTTGCTCATGGCTTGAGATGTCGCACAAGAAATTCCATCCGCAGCTTCGATCCGAACGGCGTTTCCGCGGCACCATGACCGCTACCCACGATGGGCATATAGTCGAAGGTCTTGCCCGCTTTCTGGAGCGCGGCGACGACCTGGGTGGTACTGGCAGGATCAACATTGTTATCGAGTTCACCCGCGATAAGGAGGAGGTGTCCTTTCAGTTTCGCGGCGTCTTCGGCATTCGAGCTTTTGGCATAACTCTCATCAACAGGCCATCCCATCCACTGCTCATTCCACCAGATCTTGTCCATGCGGTTGTCGTGGCAGCCGCAATCGGCGACAGCGACCTGATAGAAATCGTTGTGATCGAGGAGCGCCCGCATCGCGCTCTGTCCTCCGGCACTGCCACCGTAGATGCCGACGCGGGTGAGGTCCATCCACGGACGCGTCGATGCTGCAGACTTGATCCAGGCGATGCGGTCGGGGAATCCGGCGTCTTTCAGGTTTTTCCAGGCAATATCGTGGAAGGCCTTGCCCCGATGGTTGGTTCCCATGCCATCCAGCTTCACGACGATAAATCCCTGCTCCGCAAACTCGTGGAGTTCGAGGAGGCGTCCGAAGTCTTTCGGGACAAAGGCCGAATGGGGGCCGGCATAGATGTTTTCGAGGACCGGGTACTTTTTCGCAGGATCAAAATGGGAGGGTTTGATGAGAATGCCGTGAATGTCGGTGTGGCCGTCACGGCCTTTGGTCACAAAGCGCTCCGGCATGGTCCACCCTGTCGCAAGGAGTGCCGTGAGATCCGACCTCTCCATCTCACTAACAAGAGTACCATCGACACTGCGGCGCAACTCGTGAACGGGCGGATGATCGACCCGCGACCAGGCATCGATGAAAAACTCCCGGGTCGGGGAAAACTCGATTTGATGATTGCCATCGCCCTCCGTGAGTTGGCGGAAGCCGGTGCCGTCGAAGTTCACCCTGCAAAGGTGGAGGTGATAGGGGTCCTCTCCCGCTTTCAATCCGCTCGCCAGAAACCAGATTTCGCGTGTTTTCTCATCGACGTGGAGGACTTCACGGACAGGCCAGTCTCCCGAGGTCACCGGATTTTTCAGGGTGCCGGATTTGATGTCATAGAGGTAAAGATGACACCAGCCGCTGCGTTCACTCATCCAGATTAACTCACCGCTGCCATGCAGCAAGTGCCGCCAGGTCTTTTGGGTGTAGTCAATGAAGGTTTTGCTAGTCTCCTCAACCACCACACGGGTCTTACCGGTCTTCGCATTCACCGCAAGGATGCAATAGCGCTGGTGTCCGCGCTCATTATAGTCGAAGCAATATTCGCTGCCGTCGGGTGACCACAAGCCGTCGATGCGAGTGGATTGAGTGAAGGGTTCGCTAAAGAGGGTTCGTTCGATGACCTGACCCTCTTCACCGGGACGGAGGATCACGAGATCAGGCTTCGGAAGCGGGTCTCCCGGCTTGGGGTAATTGAAGGTTTTTAACTTGGGCTGAAGCTGATCTTTTGGCGACGAATCGACAAGGGTAACCTGACGCGTCGGCACTTCAACGGCGGCACTCAGGACAAAGGCCGACGAGTCCGGAGCCCAGGACGGGTTTCCCCGAAAGGTCGAATCAGCATCGAGATTCACCTTCAGGGGGGCTTCCGTTTTTTCGGAAATGTTCCGCAGCATGACAACACCCTTCTCGACGAAAGCGGACCACTTCCCGTCCGGGGAAATCACGCCTCGCTCCGCCTTTTCCGGTTTCCTTTTTTCGGGCGTTATTCCTTTGCCGTCGATGAGAATAATCCCGATCGTAGCGGCCGCTTCGACCACGGCAAGGGTCTCACCGGTCGGGGTTTTGATGGCCCAGATGTGGCCCTCGTAGGTCTGTTGTTCCCGTTCTCCTTTTGCCGGGACGCTGCCGTAGGCAACGGACTTACCCTCCTGATTGATCCAGAAAAGGTCAACGACGGTGTCGAGTTGGTTTACGAATTTAAAGCCCGAGGATTCCCTCGTGCGTGAGGTTTTTCGCGCCTCGATCTTCAGGTCGGATGCTTTGATCGGCTCCGCTTCGGGGAGGCCGAGAGACTTCAAATCGGGCGCGGCCTTGCGTTCGCCGGTTCGGGCATTGATGAGGACGAACTCGTGCGCCTGCGGGGCGGTTTGGACGCGATACCAGAAGGAGGCACCATCGGGGAGCCAGTTGGGTTTGACCCGGTCGCGGAAGAGGGTGTTTTCGGTGCGTTTCGGCAGGTCGGTGATTTGGGCTGCCACCGGAGACACGAAGAGGCACAGAGGAAGAAGGAGGTGGTGAAGTTTCATTTCTTAAGAGTCTCTGTATTCCTCTGTGAACCCGGTGGTGATTCCGTCAGTTAGAGGCAACCCCTATCCCCCACCGGAACGGATCCTTCTCATCAAACAACAAGGTCGTCTCCGCCGTGACAAATGCTTCTCCGGTGATCGTCGGGATGACACCCTCTGCCGCCGCTTCATACTGCCCCGCAAAGACGGAGCCGATGACACTCTCCTGTCGCCAGACTTCTCCCGGCGCGAGTTTCCCATCGGCGGCGAGACAGGCGAGTTTGGCGCTAGTGCCGGTGCCGCAGGGAGACCGATCGTACTCGCCGCCGGGACAGAGGACAAAGTTCCGACTGTGGTTCGCGGGATCGTGAGGGGGGCCGAACAGTTCGACATGATCGACTTCTGGAAACCCTGCTGCTCTGACCCCTTCGCGTATTTCCAGGCTCGCCCGGGTGAGTGCGGGAAGGTTCTCCGGGGTGAGTTCAAGCCCGTGATTGGCGACGAGGAAAAACCAGTTCCCTCCCCAGGCCACATCGCCGGTCACGCCACCGGTCACGACGTCTTTCGCTTTCCGGTAGGAGCACACATTGCGCACACTCACCCGTCCGTCCTCATGAAGGGTCGAGGCGATAACACCCACGGGTGTTTCGATCCGGTGCTCTCCCGGCCCGATGCGACCGAGGTGTCGCAGCGTGGCGACAACCCCGATCATGCCGTGCCCGCACATGCCTAACAGACCGACATTATTAAAGAAAGTGACTTTCGCGACGCAGCCCTCCTCCTCAGTATCCTCGAGCAGGGCACCGACGATGACCTCGTGCCCGCGCGGCTCACAAAGGATGGCGCGGCGGTAGCGCCCCAGATCCGCTCCGGAGATGCCATCGAGGACGACGCGGGTGGGTTCGCCTCCGGTGTGGGAGTCGATGATGGGGATGCGCTTCATGCAGGGCGGTTGAGGAGTCACAGAACCATCATGATACCTTCCCGTCTTGGTTGGCTTGGCGACGATGGACTCGGAAAACAGTCAAAGGCTAAAGCTCCTCGATCACCACATTTTCCTGGTCCTACTGATTCCCTGAATTCAATCTAAGATCGTTCCAACCAAGGATCAAGATGGTCGACATACGGCGGCAGGGGTTGGGTACGAACCGCTCGAATACACTGATTCAACCACACCTTCCCTGAATGCTCGACCGCGCGGCGTGGTGCGAGGGGATGGGAATCCTTTACAGCGGGCGCCCAGGCCGATTGGCGGGGCAGGGAGGAAGAAAACATTGACAGAAATACGCCGTTTCAACTAGCGTCAACAACGTTCAGGTCAATCAATAATCTCATCCTTGTTATCTCATGAAATGTTTCGTGTTTACTTCGTTTGTATTGGTCTTGCTCACGGTAATTGCGGAAGCCCGCATTGGGGAGACCCTGGATCAAATTAAAGCGCGCTACGGAGATGGCCAGAAGGGAGGCCCAAGGATTCCTGGAACCGAGAAATTTGAGTTCAAAAAGGACGGTTACACCATTGATGTCAGCTTCTTCGATGGCATTAGCGTCATGGAATTCTTCCATCGCCACGATACCAAGATCACCGATGACGACATTAAGGATCTGCTCAAGAATTACATTGAAGGCGTACGCTTTACCTGGTCGGCAAGGGATAAGATCTTCAAGAGCAGCAATAAGAAGCTAACGGCGGGAAGGCAGATCGGGCACGATGACTGGTTCTTTGTGAAGGATACCGCCGCGATCGAAGCGCTCGGTGGTGAGGGCAAAGCCAAGGGACTCTGAGAATAGCAGCGTTCCAGCCACCCGACTATTTTTGGGAGTGCTAGATTCAGAGAATTTTTTGGTATGCGACCTCTTCCCATCACCTTTCTGCCCTTGATTTTGCTCGCAGCTTCCATCGGGCCAGCAAGCCTTCATGGGCAAATGCCGACTCTCGCCGAGATGGCACAAGGTTTTGAGTCGGAAGTCCGCACCAAAGTAGAGAAACCATTTGCCGAGGGACTCGCGGCGCTCTACAGCCGCTACAACGCGTACTGTGCTGCCAGTCTGAAAAGCGCAACCAGTGCGGGAAAACTCGATGAAGCGGTTGCCATCAAACAGGAGATGGAAGCCATCGCACAAGGGAAGGAAATGCCAGTCGTGGACACGGTTGGAACGAAACCGGAACTGGTTCGCCTGCGCTCCATCTGGCGCGAGGAGATGATGAAACTTGAAAAGGAGCGCGGAGCGCGCCTGAATCCCATCTTTGATAGCTACAATTCACGGTTGCAACGGCTCGAAGAGAGTCTGACACGCCAAAGTAAGCTGCCCGAAGCCCTCCAGGTGAGGGAACTACAAATGCGTCATAAGGATATGGCTGATGCCATTAAGAGTTGCCCGGCATCCCTGGCCGTAGACACAAGCGTGTTTGATACTGTAAACGAGCTTGTAATCAAAATGAATGTGGATGGGCAGGATACAGTGAAGGTCCGCGACGGCAGGCTTTGGATCGAACACGAAAACTGGAATGCCCCAAGTTCGATCATAGTGAACGGCACAAGGTGGAGCCCCCAATGGACAGGAAAGAATTCTGACCGCTTTGCACGCTTTATCCCCGCACTGGAACCATTTACTGACTCACTCGTGACACTCACCCAGAACAAGGGCAGGGGATCAGTTAAGATTCTGGAATTTCCTGGTATTACAAATGACCAGACCCTTTCGTTTAGAATTGATGATGGGGCTGGCGGTTCGGACGAGTATATAGTCACGCTGTCGTGGTGACCGGAATTCAGGGAGATGGCTTGGCCACGGTCTGAAGTCATGCTGATGGATTTCCCTAAGAAGCTCGCCGTCGAAATTAACCCATTTGGGAGCGAGTCTCCCGTTCATCTCTCATTATGTGCTCTGTTTCGGTGTGGACTACTGCGAGTTGAAGACGTAACTGCCTGAACTGACTTCAGGACGTCTTGGGTGGGGCAGATGCGGGAGCGTTGAAATAGTGAATCCGGACGTTACAAAGGCCGCTTCGCGAGTGCCTCGCGAATGATCCTCAAGACCGTCTCGCGCTCCTCCCCGGCAATAGGCAATCGTGGCTCGCGAACCCACTCTTTGCCGAGACCTGTCTCCTGACAGAGGAGTTTGATATACTGCACAAAATGGATGTGCGTATCGAGCTTCATGAGCGGCTGCGCCCAACGGTAGAGGGTGCGGCCCTCGTCCCAGCGTCCGGCGCGGGTGAGTTCCCAGAGCTGTTGGTTTTCTTTCGGAAAAGCAATTCCGCTCCCGGCGACCCAACCGTCGATCCCGAGGATGGCGCACTCGAGAATCAGATCATCGACACCGGTGAAAAGCTGATAGCGATCCCCGACGAGATTGCGGAGCTCCGTAATGCGGCGCGGATTGGCGCTGCTTTCTTTGATCGCGACGAGGTTTTCGACATCCGAGAGTTCGGCAAACATTTCGGGAGTCACGTCGGTGCAGTAGCCGACCGGATTGTTGTAGAGCATCCAGGGTAACGGTGTCGCTGCGGCGAGGGTGCGGAACCAGTGCCTGACCTCGCGGTTGTCCGCCTTGTAGACCATCGCGGGCATGATCATGAATCCCGCGGCTCCGAGTTTTTCGCCGTCTTTCAAATAGCGGATCGCCGCTTCGGTGCTCATTTCAGCGACGCCGCTGAGGACGGGAAGACGACCCCGGGCGGTTTCGATCGCACACTTGAGAACGGCCCGTTTTTCATCCGGCTGCAGGGTCTGGTTTTCACCCAGTGATCCGCATACAATGAGTCCGGAGACGCCCGATTCGATGAGCGCTTCAAAGTGGCGGGAGGTGGCGTCGAGATCGAGGGACTGGTCCTCGTGCAGTTGGGTGACGGCGGCGGGGAAAACGCCTGTCCATTGGGGGAAGTTTGACATAGCGGAGCTTCTGTCCCTTTTCACTGACAGTCTTGATTGCTTTTTGACCGCAAACCTGCGATTTCAGTCAAGACATGAGCCCGCACGGTATATTCAGTGAACACGCGGTCGCCGAGGCACTTTTCGATGCCCTGCCCGATGTGGTGTTTTTTGTGAAAGACAAACAGGGCCGCTATGTGGTCGTGAATCAGACGCTCGCTGACCGCTGTGCGGACGGTGACAAGTTGCGACTCATCGGAAAGCGTCCCTCGGAGGTCTTTCCAGCAGCCTTGGCGGCGAGCTACACCCGTCAGGATGAGACGGTCCTCAGCACTGGAAAATGCGTCGATCATCAGTTGGAGCTCCACATTTATCCAGGGCGCATCACGGGGTGGTGTCTGACGACAAAACATCCCCTGCGCGGAGCCAACGGCACCATCACCGGCGTGGCCGGTATCTCGCGGGATCTCAATGCGCCGGGAGATAAAGCGAGCGGCTTTGCCGAACTCGCGGCCGCGCTGAAATTCATGCAGGGACATTTCACCGAGAGCCTCCGCATCGAGGACATCGCCAGAAAAGCGGGATTGAGTGTCTACCAGTTCGAGCAGCGCGTCAGTCGCCTCTTTCAGATGACTCCGCTGCAACTGCTGCACAAGCTTCGGCTCGACGAGGCCACCCGACTGCTGCGCGAGACGAGCCTCTCGCTCGGAGAGATCGCCCTGCAGACCGGCTGGTGCGATCAGAGCGCCTTTACCCGTCATTTTACCCGATACGCAGGCATGGCACCGGGACGGTTTCGGAGCCTGTTGCCCACCCGATAGCTGAGCCGAAAGGACGGAGTATACACCTGTTTACCATACATCCTTTCACCGGAGAGCGCTTGACGACGCAATTGACTTTGGCAATACTGAGGGCACCCTGAAAACAAATCTCCACACGATTTCTGCTTTTCTGCTGGGCGCGACGGCCGGGCTGCTGGCGGATGAGGATCCGAGTCTGCCTCCCTACACATGGCCGGATGCTCCTCGTTACAATCTGCGCCTCGACCATGCCCCGATCAAAGGCTGGAAAATAGAAACCCTCTACCGGGGTGAGGGCGAAGTCTTCCTCCGTGAAAGTGCTCTCCTTCGCAAACGCAACGGAGTCCGGAGCAAGGACAATCCGGTTGCCAAGGGAATGAACGAAAACCTTTACCTTCTCCATTTTGATTACGGCGAATACC
>JAGNMT010000005.1 GCA_017991025.1 Verrucomicrobiales bacterium | reverse complement strand
TGGTAGACGCGGATGACACGGCCATTGCACTCAGTGGATTGCGTCGGTTTCGCCATGATTATCCTGATCACTACCAACGGGGAATCTCCTGGCTGCTCGCCATGCAGGATACGGGCGGAGGATGGGCAGGGTTCACCCCCAGGTTAAAACTGCTGGGTCGCCTTCCCGGTGGATTCCTCGATCCCGCGATTGCCGCAACCGTATCGCCTGATGAAGATATCACGGCCCGTGCCTTGATCGCCTTGCACCCTCTCTGCAATGCCACTGATGATTCATCCGGGGCGATCCATTCCGCCGTGCAAAGGGCCGTCACTTTTCTCTGGAATCGAAGGCGTCCGGATGGCACCTGGTTCGGGCGGTGGGCGGTTAACTACACGTATGGCACTGCCCAGGTGATCGAAGCCCTCTTGCAATGCGGGTGCGGTGGAGATTCCCGCACCCGGGAATCGATGCTCTGGCTCATGTCCGTGCAAAACCCGGACGGCGGATGGGGCGAGTCCAAACTTGGCTATAGCACCGCCCGATACGAGCCCGGTCCGAGTAGCCCGTTGATCACCGCGTTCGTCCTGCGAGCGCTGATCACCGACGGCACCGATTCGGACGCGGCATCCGGGCGCGCGGTCCAATATCTGCTCGCCTCGCAACGGAGCGACGGTCTTTGGGCTGACACCGGATGGAACGGTGTCGCCATTCCCCGCATGACTTATCTCCGCTATGACCCGAGCGGCTTCGTGCTCAGTGCCCTTACGATGGCACGTGATCACTTTAACCACTACCGGAGCCGCCCCAGTAGTGCTTAATTGCAAAGCCCAACACAAAGCTCTACTTTGGCGCTGAGCCCGCATGACACAGACAAGTTCCCTTCATCCGCTGGTTCGTTTGATCGACGTACGTAAAGAGTATGTCCTCGGTCATCGCACGGTGCAGGCATTGAGGGGACTCACGCTCGAGATCGCAGGCGGAAGTTTCGTCGTGCTGCAGGGTCCGTCAGGATCGGGCAAAACGACGCTGCTCAATCTCATCGGCTGCATCGCTCAGCCCACGTCGGGTCAAGTCCTGGTCGCCGGGAAGGATACCAGCAGACTATCCGACAATGAACTGTCCTATTTTCGTAGGCGCATGCTTGGCTTTGTGTTTCAAAACTTCAATCTTATTCCCGTGCTAACCGCTGCGGAGAACATTGAGTATCCGTTACGGATCATCGGCGTGCCGGCTGCTGAAGCCCGGAAAAAAACGCGGGCGATCCTGGAGGAAATGAATCTGCTCGAAGAGGCCGGGCAAAGACCCTCGGAACTCTCCGGCGGACAGTGCCAGCGTGTCGCCATCGGTCGTGCTCTCGTCACTCAACCTGAACTGATCATAGCCGATGAACCTACCGCTAATCTCGACTCGGTAACGGGTAGCACGATCATTAGAATCATGCATCAGATGCGGGACAGGCTCGGCACCACCTTTCTCATCTCCACTCATGACCCGCAGATCGCCGCGCTCGCCGAGGAGCGCTGGATGTTGCGTGATGGTCTCCTGACTGACGTATGAACTCCTGGAGTCTCGCCTTGAGAAACGTGTGGCGGAACAAGCGCCGCACCGTGGTCACATTGATGGCAATTTCGCTGTCATGCGCGGGACTGATGCTGCTGGGCGGCTACGTCAGGTGGGCGCATCTAGCCAGCGAGGTTCATGCAGTCGTGCTGTCAGGCCACCTGCAGATTTTCAAACAGGGTTATCTGGAAAAGGGCTCCGGAAATCCCGCCGCGTACGCTATGGCGAACTACGATGAACTTCACGATATATTGGCACGCGATCCATTACTTGCACCTATGCTCGACCTTGTCACCGGTCGTTTGATGGTGCAAGGCATCGCCAGTTGTGCGGCAAAGCAAACCTCTGCCACCTTCTCAGGCATCGGTGCCTTTCCCGGCGACATCGAGCGTCTCATTCGCTGGAATCCATACGGGCTGACTGAGCCTCGCGAGTTGTCCGTCAATCGCCACCTGTTCGCCGCCGGACCCGAGCTTGACGCGTTGGACCCCGACGGTATCACCATCGGCGGCGGGTTGGCGCGTATTCTCGAAGTTACGCCCGATGAGGTCTCCGGAAAGGAGCGACCTTCACTGGAACTGATGTCACTACCTCCCTCCGGTGGCCTGCCGAACATGCTGTCCGGGACCGTCCGCCAGATCAGCCTTCGAGCAATGGAGGACGTTGACAATCATCTTGTGGTCATGTCACTGAAGCTCGCAAATGAATTGATGTTCCCCGGCGAACCGTTTCACGTCACGTCCGTGCAATTGCTGTTGCGGCGCACCGCGGACCTTCCTGCGGCACAGCAACGCATCGACGAGTTGAATCGTCAGGAGAATCTCGGTATTGAACAACGCAGTTGCTGGGAGCTCAATCCTAATCATCAGCGCTCACTCGACATGATGGACATGTTTTTTAGTTTTGCATTTTGTATCGTCGCCGTCGTGCTCGTTTTCACCATCTATAACACGATGATGATGGGCATTGTGGAGCGCACCTGCGAAGTCGGCGAGATTCGCGCCATGGGCGTCACGCGAAATGGCATTGTCGCCATGTTCATGCAGGAAGGTATGGTGCTCGGTCTTACCGGTGGGGCGGCGGGGGTGGCTCTCGGCCTCGTTGTTGCGGAATGTATCAACCGCTCAATGATTCTCTATACCCCTCCGTACGTCAACGTGCAGGCCAAACTCGATGTCCTCGTTCGCTCGCCATTTATCATTTTGGCGAGCTTTTTCAGTTGTTTTATCATCGCGTTGATCGCCGCGTTCTTTCCGGCGCGCCGCGCGAGCCGCGTTGAAATTGCTGAAGCGTTGCGTCATTAAAAAGAGCCACGAAGAATCCCTCAATCGAAAATCAGATGAATGAAACGCATACCAGTGAGCGGGTGTTCCAAAAAGATTTTGGGAGCGGCTCTGCGGGCGGTACTGATTTTTCCGACTCGCTTCATTGTTCTACGAAAGTGGAGCCCGCTCCATTCTTTTCGTTCGCCTTCCGTGGCCGCTACACGACCTGCCTTTTTCTATCCCGAAGTTTTTCAATGCCCCCTGTAGTCAATGCCATAAAGTCAGCCCTTATCATCGCCTGCTTCCTGCCGATGGGTTTCGCGTCTGCTCAGGAGGTAAATACGCACATGCCGATCGTGCGTAGACTCGATGCGCTGCGTTTGCCGCCCGAGGACTTCACGGCGCATGTTACCATTCGAAAAACCAAATCAGACGCATCGGACAGCAAGGAGTCGCGATTCCGCCAGTATTTGCGGCGACGCAAGGAGTCGGACGGTCGGGTGGTTCTAGACGCACTGCTTGTCTGCGATGAACCCGGGCGCGACGCCGGGAAGATGATCCTTTTTGTTGACGATGATTGCTGGTTCTATGACCCGCCTGCCAGGCGCGCGACCCGAATGCCTTCACAGCAAGTCGCTTCCCAGGCACTCGTCGCCAACTTGATGAATTGGCGTTTCGCTGACGACTTTGATCACAAGCTTGACGGTCATGAATCCTATACGGTCGCCGGTAAGGTTAATGATTGCACTATTCTCGACTTTACGCCCAAACCCCAATTTAAGAATCGGCCTGCCCGCGTTCGCTGTTGGATTGATGCTGTCGGCAGGATGTGGAAAGCCGAGTTCTACACCGCCAGCATGAAAGTCTTTCGACGCGTGTTTTTTACCAGATATGGCAATGTGCTTGGCGTCGAACGCCCCGTCGTTTTGTCCGTTGAGAATCACGGCATGCTTGATGAGGTCATCCTGAGCGATGTCGGGGCCGGGTCCAGCCCGAGAGAATATTTCGACCCCGATCAATTACCCAAGATCCACCCATCCGCTTTTTGATCCCGGTATAGCGACGATGGCGCGTCACTATCGTAACGTGCCATGACGAGTAAGTTACCAGTTTCCGCTACCAGTTGGAGTTCCGGCTCGAAGCCCCGGATCAACGGATGTAGAACGATCCGAATCGAGTCTGGATACTGACGCTGGGCCCGCGATATCCGGTATTGTAATAGCCGTTATTATAATAGGGCGCAGGCCGATAGCCGTTGTTATAATAGGGTGCAGGCCGATAGCCGGCGTGGTAATAGGGGGCGGGGCGATAACCGGGGTGATAGCGATACCCGCCCGTGTAGCGGGGTTGGCACTGGTTGTAATAAACCGGTCGAACGTAGCGGTTGTTATAGTAGCGAACGGGCGCCCGGTAGGCATGGCCATGATAGGGGTGGAATGAAGAATGCCTGAAGAAGGGGCCCGCCTCAGCCTTGGTGGGAGCAAAGGCGAAGAGCGTGACAACCACAGCGATGAGAACGAATAGCTTTTTCATTATTGGTTTAGAGGTTGGTTAACTGCCACGGCCGGAAACATAATTCCGGAACAGGACAATAATTGCCGTTGATGCGTTTATACTAAGGTGAGACGCATAACACGGAATTATATTCAAATTTCTCTCAGTTTTTTTGCCTTCTTTGCCAGACCTACAGGTTCCGGGACTCTTGTGCACTCGGGCCCGCCTCATCTGTTCTTTGGCTGCGTGCCTGATCGGACCGGTGTCCCGGGAGCAACGCCGGCACAGGGAATTCTGGCCGATCTTGACCCACGTTCCGAGCGAAGCGGGCCAATTTCCAGCCGGGAAAATCACCTTTTCGACAAAGGTTTTTGGCAAGGGGGCTAGTTCCGGATCAGGAGAGCCGTGGCCGTTGAAGCGAAGATCCGGCGGACGGTGCTGGATCTTTATGTTCAATCCAGCGGGGTGATCTCGGAACGCGCCCCGGCAGCTAATCCAGTGTGTGGACGAAGAGCCCTGACCGCAGCTTCGGCTCGAACCAGGTCGACTTCGGCGGCATGATCTCTCCGGCATCGGCGATATCGATGAGCTGTTGAACCGTCGTCGGGAACATCGAAAAGGCGACCGCCCAGTCGCCGCTGTCGACGCGCTTCTCGAGCTCTGCGGTCCCTCGTATGCCGCCGATGAAATCGATGCGGTTGTCGGTGCGGGGATCTCCGATTGCAAGAATCGGGGTTAGAATTTGATCCTGCAGAAAAGAAACATCGAGTCGGTCGATGGGATTTTCAGAAATGACGGCTTTCCATTCCAGGGTGTGCCATTTGCCTTCGAGATAGATACAGACGGACTCTGCGCCTTCGGGCACCTTCTGACCGTTGGAATCGAGGCGGAATTTAGCGGCGAGGCGCTGAAGAAAGCTGTCGGCGGAAAGGCCGTTGAGATCCTTCACGACCCGGTTGTAGGGCATGATGTTGAGCTGGCTCGCGGGGAACATGACCGCGAGGAACCAGTTGTAGTCCTCGGTGCCGTCGTGGGTCGGATTCGCGTCGCGACGCTCTTTTCCCACCCGTGCGGCGCTGGCGCTGCGGTGATGACCGTCGGCGACGTAGGAGAAAGGTACTTCGCCCAGGGCGGAGAGGATAGGCGCGGCGTCGGCACCGGTGACACGCCAGACGGTGTGCTGCACTTCGACATCATCGATGAAATCGCTCGTCGGCTCGTGCGAGGCGACCCAGGTATCGATGAAGGCGTCGATGGAGGCGACGTCTTTGTATGTCAGGAAAACCGGTCCGGTGTTCGCACTGAGCACGTCGGTGAGACGGGTGCGGTCATCCTCCTTCACTTTGCGGGTCTTCTCGTGCTTTTTGATGATGTCGTTCTCATAGTCCTCGATATGGCACGCGAGGGTGATGCCCATCTGCGTCCGGCCTTTCATGATCTGGCGGTAGAGGTAAATGCAGGGCTCCGGTTCGCGGACAAAGATGCCGTCGTTCTGCATTTTCTCGAAGTTCGCTTTGGCGTGGGCGTAGACTTCTTCACTGTAGGGATCGACACCGGCGGGGAGTTCCAGTTCGGCTCGTTCGACGCGGAGGAAGCTGTTGGGACGGCCCTCGGCTAGAGCGCGGGCTTCTTCGGTGTTGATCACGTCATAAGGGACGGAGGCAAGGGACTCGGCGAGGCCGGGGGCGGGAACGAGGGCGGGGAAAGCTTTGACTCTCATGAGGTGTGGTCTTGATGTGTTGGATTAGTCGATGAGGGGAAACCCCTACACGGAAGGAGGACGATCTCAACCGCTAATCTCCGGTCTGGAGAGCAGTTCGAGCACTGATGCTGCGTCAATTTCCGCGAGGGAGTCCACGATGCGGCAGGCACCCGAATCGAGAAAGCTCTCACGCGGGTGGGTCGTGGTCACGGCGAGGACTTTCATTCCGGCGGCGAGGCCGGCTTCGACGCCGACGTGAGCGTCCTCGATGACGAGGCAGGAGGCGGGGAGCCGGTCGATTTTTGCGGCGGCTTCGAGAAAGACATCGGGAGAAGGTTTTCCCCGGGTGACATCTTCAGCTCCGGTGTAGAAAGGGCCGAAAAAGCGGTCAAGACCGGTCGCGGCAAAGCAGACTTCGATGTTTTTCCGGGAGGTCGACGAGCCCAGAGAGATCGGGACGCCAGCTGTGGCGAGAGACGTGAGCAGGGCGACGACTCCGGGGAGCGGCTCGATGCCGTCCTCGCGAAGCAGTTGCCGGTAGAGCGCTTCTTTCCTGTCACCGAGGAGCCGGATTTGTTCGTGGTCATCGGGAGAGGCCCAGTGAAAGACATGGGGAATGCACATTACATTGCGCATTCCAAAGGATTCTTTGAATTGCGCTTTTGTGAGGGGCTTGCCAATCTCGGTGGCGAGCTGGAACCAGCTTCGTTCGTGCTGGTCGTGGGAATCGATGAGGACGCCGTCGAGATCAAAAACGACGCCAATGTCAGAAAAGGAAAGAGGTCCGGCCATAAGCGGAAAGTATGGTGCGGCACGGGAAAAGGGCAAGTTGGGGAATGTTCCGGGAAGCGGGGGCACGATCACCGCACGGATTTTTCCGGTGTCAGGCTCAGATTGCATACCTGCCGGTCTTCCGGGCTGAGGTTTTTGCGGGAAAAGTGGTATCATAGGTTTCTTGATTGCGGTAGAACTTGCGTGGAGGGTGGCAAATGACCCTTCACCGTATTTCCGCCCTCACCTTGGTTTCGCTATTCGTTGTCTCCTGTGGCGATTCACCGCCTGCGTCCCCCGCTGCCGAATCTGAGCAGTCCGCTAAGACACCCGTTCCGGCAGTCAAGGCGGTCCCCGCAGCGTCAAGCGCTCCGGCGGTTGCACCGCAATTCTGGAGCGAGGTGAAGCTCCACGAGCTGGTTCGGGCGGCTAATCCCGGCTACTCAGGGAATGGTCAGTTCCAGATAGATGAGGCGGGGCAGGTCCAGGCGATCGCACTGGATAACTGTGGAGTGACCGACATTTCCCCTTTTAACGGCATGAAACTCATGGCGATCTACCTTCAGGGTTGTGCCGTCCCTGACGTATCCCCGTTGAAGGGAATGCCGCTAGTGGAGCTTTACCTGGAAAACTCAGCGGTGAAGGATCTTACTCCCCTCGCCGGAATGAGCACCTTAAAAAAACTCTATCTCAGCGGCACGGAGGTCACGGATTTGTCCCCCTTGAAAGGGCTTGGCATCGTGGAATTGAATCTGGTAAATACGAAGATTTCCGACCTGAGCGGCCTTGCCGGGATGCCTATTCAGATGCTCTGGTTGACGGATTCCCCCGTGAAAGATATCGCCCCGCTGGCGAAGTCGCCTTTGATTAGTTTGACTCTTCATCGCACTCTCGTGAGTGATCTCTCGCCGCTCGCGGGCACGAATTTGCAGCGGCTGCACATCGGAGAAACACCCGTGACCGACTTGAGCCCGTTGAAAGGAATGCGATTGACGCGTCTCGTCTTCAACCCCGACATGATCAAGACTGGTTTTGAGGCCATTGCGCAGATGCCCTCACTCACTGAGGTGGGAACGAAGTTTGAAGACGGTGCCAATGACCTGCAACCGCTGGCGGCCTTTCTGCAGAGTCGCGAGAAGAAACCGGCTGGCGAACCGGCGGTGAAATAGATCTCGCGGCGCGGTTTCCTCCCTTCGCGCGGCCATTTATCATGCTTCGATCCATCTTCACCGTTGGCGTTCTCACGATGGTGAGCCGCGTGCTTGGATTTGTTCGTGACAAGCTCATTGCGACCTACCTCGGGAGCGGGGCGATGTCCGATGTCTGGGTCGCCGCTTTCCAATTACCGAATCTCTTCCGCCGTGTCTTCGGAGAGGGGGCGTTTAATGCCGCTTTTGTGCCGATGTACAGCCGTCGTCTCGAAGAGGGTGGCGAAAAAGAGGCCGACTTCTTTGCCCGCCGGACGCTCTCACTGATGTTTATGATCCTGATGGGGTGTTTCGTCCTCTCCTTCATTTTTATGGAGTCGATCATCAAGTTGACCAATATCGGATTCGTCGCTGACGGGCGACTCGCCCCGGCCGTGACGGCTTCGCGGATCACGGTTGTCTATCTTGTCTTTATATGTCTCGTCGCAGGATTGAGCGGTATCCTGAACAGTCGCAAAGTGTTTGCTGCCCCCGCCTTGTCCTACGTCGTGTTAAACCTTGTTTTTGTCGTTGCTCTTGTCGTTATCATTCCCCGAATGGGGGAACCCCTCATCGTTCTTAGCTGGTCCGTTGTCGTTGCCGGAGTATTGCAATTGGCCGTGGTCGTTTTTTCGTGCATCCGGAGGGGCGTCGACCTTCGTCCCCTCATTCCCAAGTTCGATGATGACGCAAAGCGGCTCTCACTGCTCATGGCTCCGGGGTTGGTGAGCGCGAGTGTGCAACAGCTCAATCTCCTAGTCGGGCAGACGATTGCCTCCCTTCAGGTTGGCGGGAAGACGGCGATCTTTTATGCTGATCGCATCAATCAGCTGCCGCTCGGGCTTATCGGAATGGCGGCAGGGGTTGTGCTCCTGCCGGAGATCACGCGAAATCTCAGGGGGGGGAATGAAGCGGGGGCTAAAAAGAGCCTCAGTCAGGGATTGGAAATGTCCCTTTTTCTCTGTCTTCCCGCGACGGTCGCAATGTTGGTCATTCCGCGTGAGATTATGTACGCGATCTTCGAGGGCGGGAAATTCGAGGGGGAGTCCGCGCTCGTGGCCGGTGCAGTCCTTGCTTCCTTTGCGATCGGAACACCGGCCTATATTCTTGCCAAAGTGCTTCAGCCCGCCTATTTCGCGAGGGAGGATACAAAGACTCCGATGCGCTATACGATCGCTACGGCGATCACGAACATGGTTCTTGTCTATCCCTTGTATCTCTGGTTAGGACCGGTTGGATGTGCGCTCGCGACCTCCATCGCCGGATGGGTGAATGTAGGGTTGCTTTGGTTCGGCCTTCGCGGAGCGGGATTTATGGGATTGACCGACGGTTTTTTCAGCCGGGTCAGCCGCCTCCTGTTCTCGGCTGTGGTGATGGGGGCGTTCGTGTGGGCCGCTGCGCACTATGGTGAGTCGCTGCTCCTTTCGCAGGGACGATTCTTTCAGCGTCTCGGTTCAATGGGAATACTCGTGACTTTCGGGCTTTTTATCTATCTTGCCGCTGTCATCGGGATGCAGGTATACTCTCTTTCGGAGTTAAAAGCAAAGTTCCAACGGAAGGCTTGATGACTCGACATTTATTTGTTTTATACTTTTAAATCGCACAGATAAGTCCACCGGACGTAACTATTTTGGAAGTTGTTACGTCTTCCCTTTTCACATGAATCCCCGCAACCAATTACTGATCAAAGGGCTCGTGGCGCTCGTCATCGTCTGGGCTCTGGCCTACGGGATCGTGAGTTGGGCGGGAGCAATTCGGCCGACTCCGGAGAAAGTGAAGGCATTTGTTGATGCCAACCCGATCGAGGACCTTGAAGACCCGGAAGAAAGGAAGCGCGTCATTGGGACTCTTGCCACAATGCTGAATGAACTTGAGCCCTCCGAGGTGCGTTTGTTGGAAGGGGATGGAGAGAATGATCCGCGCCGTGATTTTTTTAAACACCTGACCCCTGACGAGCAATTCTACTTTCTCGAAAAGCGGGTTGGCCGGGCGTTTCAGCAGATGATGCAGTCTTTCAATGAGATGGAACGAGGTGAGCGAAAACAGATCGTGGAACGCTCCCTCAAGCGGATGCAGGAGCAGAATGGTGGCCCGGGTCGAATAGAGGAGGCCGATCCCGCCGTTGCAGAGAAGATTACGGAAGCGGGATTGAAGTCATATTATGAAGATGCGAGTGCGGAAACGAAGATCGACCTCGCCCCGCTTCTGGAAGAGATTCAGCGTTCAATGACAGGTATGGGAGGCATGAAGGGTTCGAAAGGGCGCCAATGAGAACTCGCGTCACCCCGGTCCGAAGCAACGGTGCCTTCACAATGGTGGAGATACTTATTACCGTGGTGATTCTAAGCATCCTTGTGGCGATTGCTGTGCCGTCCTTCCGATTGATGAAGGCGAACGCGCGGTCGACACTGTGTGCCGGGAATCTGCGGAATATAGGGATCGGATTGAACAACTATTTTGTCGATAAGGGGATGTTCTTTCCCACCCTCGTCGTGGCACGGGAAAGCAGGGAGGATGAGGTGCCGGCGATAGACACGGTCCTGCTCGGATATGTCGGGAACAACGAGTTTACCTTTCAATGTCCCGCCGATCACGGCCAGTTTTTTGAAAAGACAGGGTCAAGCTACTTCTGGAACAGTCTTGTCAACGGGCAGAAGACCTCGAATATCAAGCTGCTCGGAATGACGGGCCACGCGTCAGGGATACCGATTGTTTCCGACAAGGAAAACTTCCATGAAGATGTCGGAGACGGCGTCAATGTGCTCTATGCGGACGGGCATGTTTTGCGTGAAGTGCAGTTTGTGGTGGAACGTAAGTGATGCTGCAGTTCAATCACGTTTCAAAACGCTTTTCCCGTGCCGCCGTTCCGGCGCTGGATGAGGTTTCCTTTTCTGTCGGCAAGGGGCGAATCTGCGGGCTCCTCGGTCACAATGGGGCCGGAAAAAGCACCGCACTCGGCGTTCTTCTGGGCATGATCCATCCCGACAGGGGTGAGGCCATGATCGGAGGGGTGTCGGTACAGCAGAATCGCGAATCCGCGATCCGCAAGGTCGGGGCTATTTTCGAAGCCCCTGCTTTTTACGACTACCTCTCGGGGTGGCAGAATTTGAAAGTCCTTACTGCCTACTCAGGTGGCGTTCCGGATTCTGTGATGCGCGAAACGGTCGCCTGGGTGGGGCTGGAAAAACGCATCCGTGACCGCGTTTCCGCCTATAGTCACGGTATGCGGCAGCGCCTCGCACTCGCGCAGGCGCTCCTCCCGCAGCCGGAGTTGCTGATCCTCGACGAACCGACCGACGGTCTCGATCCCGAGGGCATCGTCGAGTTTCGCCGTCAGATTCTGGAACTCCGTGACCGGCTTGGTCTCACGGTGCTGCTCAGTTCCCATCTTCTCACGGAAGTCGAGCAGGTCTGCGACGAGGTTGTCATTCTCCAGGCGGGAAAAATGGTCTATGAAGGCCAGGTCAACGGATTCAGCGATGGTCGTGTTTTCTATCGGATTGATTCGGAAAATGAAGCGTTGACCAGTCAACTCTGCGCCGATCTTGGCGGGGAAGTCTTCGGTGAAAAGGTGGCCTTTCCAGCGAAGGAAAAACCGGCCGATCTGCTCGCCGCGCTCGTCTCCAAAGGGGCGCGACTTTCCCGCTTTGCGCCCGAGGCGGGATCACTCGAGACGCTCTATTTGCAGTTCAGCAAGTCGGGTCCTTCACCCGGAACGAAAGAGGAGGGAGGTCCGGCATGAAGCTCTTTTTCAAACAACTCGGATGGGAACTCTTCCGCCTCTTTGCCCGCCGCAGGACTTATATCGGCTTTGGAGTTTTCCTGGCCGTGGAGGTTCTCTTCTACTTCCTCTGGACCCGCGAGCGGTCGGAGGCAAACATGGAGAAATTCATCAATCGCATCGCGGGCGGGTTTGACGAATATTTTTCGGCCCTGACGCTCGGCTTTCTCATTGTCCTTTTTACGATGCTGTTGTTAGGGACCGTTTTTGTCGCTCTAATCGCCGGCGACATTCTCGCGAAAGAAACCGAGGACGGGAATCTGCGGCTTATTCTCGCCCGCCCGGTCTCCCGCCTGCGGCTCTTGCTCGTGAAGTTCCTTTCCTGTCAGATCTATACCAGCGTCCTCTTTCTTTTCGTCGGCATCACTGCTCTCGGAGTCGGCCTGCTCGAACGGGGATGGGGCGGCGGTATGCTGGTCTGGACTCCTGAACTGCCCCGCGTCTCGCTCTTTGAATGGAACGAGGGACTGGCCCGCTATTTCATAGCGATCTTTGGCTTTTCGCTCATTTATCTGCCGGTGACCGGAATGGCGTTTATGTTAGGGTGCTTTAAGATCAAGCCGGCAGCTGCGACGATTCTTACCGTGGCCCTCTTTGTCGCGGATCGTGTCCTTTCCTCAATTCCTCTTCCGGCCTTTGACCCCTATCGCGAATATTTTATCACTTCGCGCATGACAGCCTGGTTGTATCTGCTCTATCAGGAGATTCCGTGGGCGAGATTTCTTGAAGCTTCGGCCTGGCTTGTCGGATTCGGTATCACGGGATTTGTCGTCGGCTGGATCGTCTTTGAGCGTCGCGATGTGAAGTCGTGATCAGAAAATTCATATTTTCTGTTTCCAGATCTGCATCGAGCGCTGTGTTACGAGGACAGTGACGGGGGGCGAGGTAAGGTTTCCTGCGAGTGAAGGGTCCCGCGTGTCGGCGACTAACTCCCATACCGATTTTGGTATCTCCGGGAATTTGAATTCCCTTGTCTCGTGACGGGCATTAAAAAAGAAGAGGAGAGATTCCTCCGGATTCGCCTCGTGGATGAGAACCGCGAATGAACCCGGTTTGTCGGCCTCCCAGTCAATTGATTCTTTCACCTTTCCGTCAGGGCGCAGCCAGCAAATGTCCGGGAGTATCCCACCTTCAGGCACCTCGCCGTTGAAAAACTTATTCCGGCGCAGGGCGGGATAGTCGCGTCTTAATTTCAGGAGCCGCTTCACAAACTGACGCAACTCGCTGGCTTCAGCACTGTCGTTCCACGAGATCCAGCTGATCGCATTGTCCTGACAATAGCTGTTGTTGTTCCCCGACTGGGTGCGGAGTCGTTCGTCGCCGGCGAGAAGAAAGGGAACGCCTTGCGAGCAGATCAGCGTCGCGAGGAAATTCCGTATCTGCCGAAGTCTCAGATCAAGGATCGTTTCGTCGTCTGTGGGACCCTCCTGCCCGTGATTAAAGGAGATATTGTGAGAGTCACCGTCGGCATTTTTCTCACCGTTGTCGAGGTTGTGCTTCTGATTGTAGCTAACAAGATCGTTGAGCGTGAACCCGTCGTGTGAGGTGATGAAATTGACGCTCGCGGTCGGGTTGCGCCGGTTGTGGGAAAAGAGATCTTCACTACCCGTGATACGGGCGGCCAGTTCTCCGGAGATTCCGGGATCTCCCCGCCAGAAACGACGCACCCCGTCCCGGAATTTCCCGTTCAATTCGGCCCAGTCGACCGGAAAGTTCCCGATCTGATACCCTCCATAGCCAAGATCCCAGGGTTCCGCGAGCAGCTTGACCGACGAAAGGACGGGATCCTGGTGCACTGCCTGGAAGAAAGCGGCTCTGCGGCTGTAGGAGTCAAGGGTCCGTCCCAGTTCGACGGCAAGATCAAAGCGGAAGCCATCGACGTGCATCTCCTCGACCCAATAGCGTAGGCTGTCCATGACGAGACGCAATGCCAGGGGATTCGAGACGTCCACTGAATTTCCACATCCCGTGAAGTCGACGTAGCTCCCCGGGCGGGCGGGATCGGTGTGGTAGTACGCAACATTATCAAAACCCCTGAGGAGACAGGTCGGGCCATCGATTCCCGCTTCGCAGGTGTGATTGTAGACGACATCAATGATGACCTCAATCCCCGCCCGGTGGAGGGCCTTGACCATGTCCCGGAACTCAGTCACCGGATCGTTGCCGGCAGCATAGCGCGCTTCCGGGGCAAAGAAACCGAGCGTGTTATAACCCCAGAAATTGACGAGACCGCGATTCAGGAGAAAGCCGTCTTCGAGGTGCTGATGAACGGGAAGTAATTGAACGGCTGTGATTCCGAGGTCGAGCAGATACTCCGTCGAGGCTGCGTGGGCGAGACCGGCATAGGTGCCTCGAAGTGCCTCCGGAACTTCGGGATTCAGCTTGGAAAATCCTCTTACATGGAGTTCACTGATGACCGTCTCCGACATCGGGGTGAAGAGTCTCGTGTCACCCTCCCAGTCATAGTTATTAGGCGCGGGGACAAATGCCCGGGGGGCATGGGGTGCACTGTCGGTCAGGTCCATCTTCCTGTCTTCTCCCAGGGATACCAGAGAAGGATGGAAAAATGAGGGGCCGTCGATGTGACGGGCGTAGGGATCGAGGAGCAGTTTGTTAGGATTGTAGAACAGGCCGGCAAGTGGATCCCAGATGCCGTCAACGCGGTAGCCGTAGGTGCTGTTTTCCGGGATCCCCGAGATGCTGAGATACCAGGTGTCGCCGCGACGGATTGTTACCGGAATGCGATGGGTTTCGAGAGTAGGATACCGGGAGTCCGTGAAGAGACATAGCTCAATCGATTTGGCGGATTGGGAGACGATGGCAAAATTGACCGATCCGTCCGGCAGCAAGCTAGCCCCCAGTGGCGTGGGGATTCCTCCGGAAACGGATAGGGAATGAGTTTTATCGGTGTGGGCCATGAATCCTTTTCGGGAGAGAAACGGTTCGCAAGATAGCGGGAAAGGGTGACCTTTCCAGCGCGGGTTTACCTGATTTTTCTCATTGTGAGACAAACAAAAGCACGTGCTAAAGCCGGGGTGCGCGCTCAGCCGGTGGTTCGAAGTCCTGAAGCGATCGCATTGATGGAAATCAGCAGATCGGAGACCATCGCGTCAGCAGCATCGTTCTCGCCGGTGGCAAGGAGTTTCCGCCACTCCCGGACCAGGGCGATCTGCTGGAGGTGGAGCACTTTGAGTGGTTCTTCACGGATACTCAATGTATACGCGAGACGCGGGCGGCGTACTTCAAAAGTGCCGCTAAAGAGCTCGTCGATAATGCTTCGAGTGGCTTCAAATTCGGTGAGGATAGCTCCAAGGAACCGGTCACGAATCGTCTCTTCCTGAACGAGGCCCATATAAGCGCGCATTAGTTCGGTGTTGGCGCTAACGAGTGAGCTTTCGATATTTGTCAGGACGTACCGGAGGAAGGCGGACCCGGGCAGTGCTGACACGAGCGTCTCGAAGTTACGGGAGTCATCGTTTTTGAGTTGTTGCAGGGCGCTGCCGGCCCCGAACCAGCCGGGGAGATAGAAGCGGGACTGAGTCCATGAAAAAACCCAGGGGATGGCGCGAAGATCATCGAGTGATGCCTGTCCCGTGCCGCGGGCGGGACGGGAACCGATACGGGCGTTTTCAAGAGCGTCAATCGGCGTGGCCTGGCGGTAAAATCTCATAAAATCAGGCGCATCGAGGAGGGATCGATAGGCATCACGGCTCGTAGATGCCAGGCGGCTGAAGAGGCCATCCAGTGAAGGCTGGCGTGCAGATGGCATGCGGCGATGTCGCGCCGTCGCGGCGGTCGCAGAGGCAATGAGGAGCTCCGCGTTGTAAACGGCGGAGCCGATGTGGGCGTACTTTTGGGCGATTGTTTCGCCCTGTTCGGTCATGCGCATACCGCCGCTGAGTGAACCATGGGGAAGCGCCTCCATAAACCAGTGGGTCGGGCCGGCTCCGCGCCCGACAGTGCCGCCTCGGCCATGGAAAAAGAGGGGGCGGACTCCGTGTCGACGGATCGTCGCGGACAGCTCGTTTTGCCCCCGATGCAGAGCGCACTGACTCGCGACGATGCCGCAGTCTTTGTTCGAATCAGAATACCCGACCATCACCTGAAAGACCGGCGTGCCGCCACCGCCTTGCAAGGCGAGGCTGCGACGGGTCACCGGATGGGAAAGAAAGTCATCAACGATACCGGGACCGGCCTCGAGATCTCCCATTGTTTCGAAAAGGGGCACGACCGGAAACGGGCAGACGAGCCCTTCGTCCGTCCATTTCATGAGCCCTGCTTCGCGCGCGAGGAGGTAGACGATGAGGATGTCTTCGGTGCACCGTGTCATCGAAATGATGAGGGCTCCGAGCCCGGCATTGCCGAACTGCTGATAGTGATCGGCGATGACCCGGTGGCACGCGAGTACCGTATCGGCTTCGGGCCCCGCGGAAATTCCGGGGGCGAGGAAGGGCCGGGGAGAAGCGAGTTCGCGGTCTAGAAGCGCTCTTTTTTCTTCGATGGACCAATCAATGAAGGAACCCGATTCGAGCAGGCCGGCGGCGCGAAGCAACTGATCGAGCGCTTTCTCGTGAAAAGCGGAGTTCTGCCGCACATCGAGCGCGGCCGAATGGAAGCCGAAGGCGGAGAGGTTGCGTCGGAAGGGAACAATCTGCTCTTCAACGACGGCGTGGGCGCCGATTTCAAGCAGGGTTCCGGCGAGCAGGTCGATGTCGTCGCGCAATTCCTGCGGCTGCACATAGGCAGCGGACGATCCCGGCTTTTCAATGGCGAGCAGCACCTTTGCCCGCATGAGGTAGGCGGCGGTGCACCAGGGCTCCTCTTTGTTTCTTTCGAGAATGTAGGCGAGATCAATATGAGGCTCGCTCCGCAGTGATCCCGTGAGGGTCTCGATCAATTCCGAGAGCGCGGGCGGGGTGGTCTGGAAGAGCGAGCTGAGCGGCAGTTGAAAGGCGAGGGACTCGAGGGCCCGGCGCTGGACCCGCAGGGCGTTTTTCCTTAGCGACGCAAGAGCGTGGCGGGTTACGTCAGCGGTAACAAAGGGGTGACCGTCGCGATCACCACCGATCCACGAACCGAACCTTAGGAGCGGAGGGAGGACATCGATTTCCGCAGCATCGAACCCCGCCGAGATCCAGGCTTCGCGGAGATGGGTGTGGGCCCGGGCAAGGGCTTCCGGGAAGACTTCCCGAAGGTAATAGAGCGCATTTTGCAACTCGGCTTCGATGCTGGGACGAGTCACGTGGATTTCGCCGGTTCGCCAGAGATTTTCGAGCTGGGTCCGCAACTGGCCTTGCAAACGGGCTTTCTCCCGCGCCGTGTAGGCGGGATTTTCGTGGCGGGTCATGAGACTGTAGATCTCACGATGAAGGTCCCGCACCACTTCGCGCTTCGCCTCGGTGGGGTGAGCGGTCAGGACCGGTTCGACGCAGACATCACGCAAGGACGCGAGGATCTCAGATTGGCTGAGGCCGAGGTCGCGGAGCAGCTTTAGATTGTCGGCCCACAGTCCCTTTTCGGCTTCGGGTCCGTTCTTATTTTCACGAATGCGACGGACCTGGGCGGCAGCGCGTTCCTCGACGATGTTAAGTAGTTGAAAGGCAATCGAATATGCCTGACCGAGGGAGCGATTCGTCTGCTCCGGCACGCCAGTACCGATCCAGGGCAGGCTGGCGGCCAGTTCAGGCTCGTCGATCTGCCTTAAAACGTCAGCAAACGCCTGCATGACGAGTTGGAGCTCGTCCTGAAGAATTTGAAAACCGTGCTCTCTGAGGACTTGGGGAGGGGTATCTGGCATGAAAGTTTGTAATGCGGGAAAAGCAGGAATAATGCCGAATTGGGGGATTACTCACGGGACGACAGGCACTGAAGGAGATGAAAATCCATGAAAATCAGGAGAAGTCGGCCCCGGTGAGCCGGAAAGCCGGTTTGAGGGGCCGCTTTACTTTCAAAAAGATGACACTAGGTTTGCGCCTTTTGACGATGTCCATTGAACTGACACGAAATTTCTCGATCATCGCGCATATTGATCACGGCAAGACGACCCTTTCGGATCGCCTTCTGGAGACCACCGCGACCATTTCCCAGCGACAGAAACAGGATCAGCTCCTCGATTCGATGGACCTTGAGCGGGAGCGCGGGATTACGATCAAGTCACATCCCGTGACGATGAAGTATCTCGCCAAAGACGGGAAAACCTACCAGCTCAATCTCGCCGACACACCCGGTCACGTCGATTTTTCCTACGAAGTGAGCCGTTCTCTCGCCGCCTGCGAGGGGGCACTGCTGCTCGTTGACGCCGCTCAGGGCGTGGAAGCACAGACGGTAGCGAACATGCATCTGGCTCATCAGGCCGGGCTTTATGTCATTCCCGTAATCAACAAGATCGATCTCCCGAGCGCCGACATTCCGGCGGTGAGACGGCAACTCGAGGAGATTCTCGCGATTCCGAGCGACGAGGCGATCGAGGCCAGTGCCAAGATGGGCATCGGGGTGGTGGACATCCTCGAAGCGATCGTCAAACGTGTCCCTTCACCCGCGAAGCCGACCGATCAGATTCTGCGGGCGCTCGTTTTCGATTCGGTCTTTGACGCCTATCGGGGGGTCGTCAGCTACGTGCGGATTTTCAGCGGCGAAGTAAAACGCGGCACCACCATCCGCATGATGGCGACCGGGAAGACCTACGAGGTAAAGGAAGTGGGCGTTTTTACGCCGAAGCAGTCGCCCCGCGACAAGCTTTTCCCCGGGGACGTCGGTTACCTCATCGCGAACATGAAGTCGTCGACCGAGGTGAAGATCGGCGACACCATTACGGACACGAGAATTTCCGCGACGGAACCGCTCCCGGGGTTTAAAGAGATCCAGCCTATGGTTTTCAGCGGGATTTACCCGATCTCGACGGACGATTTTGAGCAGCTCAAGCTCGCGATGGGCAAGCTCCAGATCAACGACTCGGCCTTCAGCTATCAGGCGGAAAGCTCGGTCGCGCTGGGATTCGGTTTTCGCTGCGGTTTTCTCGGGCTGCTTCACATGGAGATCGTGCAGGAGCGGCTCCGGCGGGAGTTCAACATGGATGTGATCTCGACCTACCCCGGGGTGGTTTACAAGGTAAAACTCACTGACGGGACCGAGATCGAGGTGGACAATCCGAGTTTTCTCCCCGAACCCCAGAGTATAGTCGAGATCAGCGAGCCCACCGTGAAAGCCTACATCATGACTCCGAATGACTATATCGGTGACATGATGAAGCTCGTCGCCGAGAAGCGGGGCGAACTGGTCAATACCGAGACGCTCGATTCCGGCAGGGTGCTGCTTTCGGCAATCCTTCCCCTGAACGAGATTCTCGTCGATTTTAATGATCGTCTCAAGAGCATGACCCGCGGTTACGGCAGCATGGACTACGAACACAGCGACTACCAGGTCGGCAAGCTCGTGAAAATGGACATTCTCATCGCCGGCGAGCCGGTCGATGCGTTCTCCGTCATCGTTCACCGGGACAAGGCTGAGTCGAGGGGACGTCAGCTCGCGGCGAAGCTCAGGGATGTGATTCCCCAGCAGCTTTTCACCGTGGCGATCCAGGCGGCGATTGGCGGCAAGATCATCGCCCGTGAGAGCATCAGCGCCCTGCGGAAGAACGTGACCGCGAAGTGTTACGGCGGTGATATTTCCCGGAAGCGTAAGCTGCTCGATAAGCAGAAAGAGGGTAAGAAAAAGATGAAAGCGATCGGACGGGTCAATATACCCCAGGATGCCTTCATCAAAGTGCTCAAGTCAGGGGACTGATACACTGTCATCCCGCAATCTTATGTTCATGTTTAACAAACCCACCAAAGAAGAACTCGCCGAGTTGCCCCTTTCGAAAAAGGGCCGCAAGGAGGGACTTGCACTCATCAAAGGGGTGAAGAAATTTCTCCGTTACAATGACGATCTCATTGCTGACGGGAACAAGGCGGAGATCGATCGGAAAAACGTCGAGTTTCTCGGACGTTTGAAAGATCCCGTCAGCAAGCGAAAGGAGCTTGAGTCACTGGCCGAAGACCTTACCGAGACCTGCAAAAAGTCGGTCAAAGACTACAAGCCCTCCGTGTGGAAGGAAAACATAGAGGTCATTTTTGTCGCGGTCGTTATTGCGATGGGGATACGCGCTTATTTTATCCAGCAGTTCAAGATTCCTACGGGATCGATGCAGCCGACGCTGAATGGTATCGTTGCCTACCCGACGAAGGAGATGAATTCACGGGCGGAGCGCAACGCCCCCGACGACTATGTGAAGCCGGCTTTGCCGATGCTCCTCTGGGACAAGTTCTGGTACGGCCGCAGCCACGTTGAATGGGTTTCAAAAGAGGACGATGTGCTCATTCTCGACGACAAACATTTTTACGGGAAGACTCATTTTATCTTCTTCCCCAGAACCTACCTCAAGACAAAGAACGGCCAGACTTTCAGTGCGCCGGGAACGGAATCACGAGTCATGAGTCTGCTCAACACCGGGCTCATTTCAAATCCGAATGGTGTCAGGCTCGTCCCGGTCAAGGCGGGTGACATTCTCGCGCAAGGTTTCGTGGACACCGGCGATCAACTCGTCGTAAACAAGTTTGTCTATCACTGGCAGAAGCCGAAACGCAGTGAGGTGTTTGTTTTCGATACACAGAACATCTCCTACATCCAGAGAAGTCTTGATGATCCGAGACAGGGATCGCAGCATTATATCAAACGTATCGGCGGTCAGCCGGGGGATTCACTCGAGATTGATGCCCCCAACCTCAAGATTAACGGGGAGGTGGCGACAGAGCCCGGATTCCAGAGGGTCATGGCCCGGCAGGGATATTATACCGGTTACACCAATCAGGGGACTCAACAGGTCACTCTTCCAGAGGGTAAATACTGGGCGCTCGGGGACAACAGTGCCAACAGCTCCGATTCGCGGGTCTGGGGGGCTGTCCCGGAGGAAAACATCGTGGGGAGGGCTGCTTTTGTCTATTATCCCTTCGGTCACCATTTCGGGTTTGTCGATTGAGCACGCTCTTGGAACCGGTCATTGAAAGCTCCCGCGAGATAGTCGGCCGCAGTGGTTCGAATCTCGCTTTTGCCCTCGCCGTGCTGCCCCGCCGGAAACGTCAGGACATGGGTGTATTTTACGCCTTCTGCCGAGTGGTCGATGACATCGCCGATGATCCTGGTTTCTCCATTGAGGTTCGCCGCGCCGGCTTAAATCGCTGGCGGGATCTCATTCACGGCCGGATTTCGAAGCCGAATCCCGGAGTCGAAACAGAGTTCGTCGATCTTTGCCTTCGCTACTCTCTAAAAAAGGAAGATCTGGAAGCCATCGTCGCCGGAGTCGAGATGGACCTTGAGCCTTTACGATTCGAGACCACCGATGAGTTGAAGCGATACTGCTATCACGTCGCCAGCGCGGTCGGGCTCGTCAGCATCGGGATTTTTGGCTATACCGACCCGGCAACGCGGGTCTATGCCGAGCAGCTCGGATACGCCCTGCAATGGACCAACATCCTCCGTGACATCGGCGAGGATGCCGCCGGGGGGCGGCTGTTCCTGCCTCTTGAAGACTTGCGGCGCTATGGCCTCACTGAGCAAATGATCCTCGATCGCCACCCCGACCGGGCGAAATTTCAGCGGCTCATGAAACACGAGGCCGGCATCGCGCGGGCCTTTTACGGTGCTGCCGTGGCCTCGCTGCCGAAAGTGGATCGCGCTTCGATGCGCTCTGCCGAGTTGATGAGACGTATTTATTCGTCCATCCTTGAGGAAATGGAGAAGGATGGTTTCCGGGTTTTTGACCAGCGGTACCGGCTCACGAAGGCGGTCATGCTGTGCGAATTCCTCCGCGCGAAATTTCTCGGTTAAAAGGCATTCATTTAAATGGAATTTGTCCGCTACAAGCACGCCCGATTCTCGGCCCGGTTACCGGCCGAGTTCCGCTATTCACTGAGCCATTACTGGATGGTCGAAGAGGAGGGCTCCACCGGAATCTGGCGGGTTGGTTTCACCAAGTTCGCGACCCGCATGCTCGGGGAACTGGTCGAAGCGCGCTTTGAAGTGAAAGCGGGTGATCCCGTGACTTCCGGAGACCAGATCGGATACGTCGAGGGCTTTAAAGCCGCGAGCGATCTATTCTGTGTGATGGAAGGTGCCTTTGTCGGAGGCAATCCCATCCTCGAAGTCGATGCCTGCATCGTGAAAAGCTCACCCTACGTCGATGGCTGGCTCTATGCCGTCGAGGGTCAGCCCGAGGAAACCAGCGTCGATGTCCACGGCTACATTGCGCATCTCGGCGCGCTCATTGAGAAGATGCAGCAGGAGGGGTATTGAGGGGGCGTGGTCGCAGGATACCCAATTGACCGTCCGCACGCGAGTTTCCCGCGATGAGTTCGCCTGCATATTCCTTCCGAAGATACTTCAGCGCAATAAACGGGGCCCGTCCCTCCCGGCATTTTGCCGAAGCTTACGCATAAGCCTGTGCATTCGTGCTTGAATGCCTCAAATCAGGGGAAAGTCGAAAAAATCTTTAAAAACCCGTTGACGGGATTACAACTGTCATCCATAAGATTACATGCGTAATCCTATGGCGACCCGGAAGACTGAAAAACGACCCGTCCCTCCCAGCATTACGGACGCGGAATGGAAGGTGATGCTGGCCTTTTGGGAACGTGGTGACCTGAACCTGCGGGAGGTGGTTGAGGCGCTCGCAGCCGGAACGGATTGGAAGTTGCGGACGGTACAGACGCTGATTCGTCGTCTCGTCAGCAAAGGAGCGCTCAGCGTTGAGGAGAAAGGCAGGGACTTCCGCTATTCGGCGGCATTCTCTCAGGCCGAGTGCCAGCACGACGAAAGTCGTTCGTTCCTCGGGCGGGTCTTTGAAGGGCGGCTCGTTCCCTTTATGGCCGGCATGGTGGAAAACGAGGAAATCTCCCGCGAGGAAATTAACGAACTGCGCCAGCTGCTCGATGAGGCAGCGGAGCGGCAATCACACTCCCTGACAACGCATGAGTGAATCAATGCAGCTGATTGGCGACTGGCTGGTTCGTACCTCGGTCGAGGGATCGATCCTCATTACTGTGGCGTTGGGACTCTCGTGGCTCCTGGGGCGGCACCTCGCACCGCGCTGGCGGGTCACGCTCTGGGCGCTCGTCGGATGTAAATTGCTGATCCCGGCTTTTCTCCCCACCTCTCCCGGTCTCGGCAACTGGCTGCGGCCTGAAACGGCAGCGGAAACTTCGGCTGTGATTCTGACGCAAGGCGCGGAGCAAGTCGAGCTGGATGAACCGGTCGTGATTCCGGCGGAGGTGGTGCTCGATCCTCTGCCGGCGTTAACCCCCATTGTTGCGTCTACCCTAACGTCCCCACCGCTTTCTATGCCGGTTTTTTCCCGGGGACTGCTTCTCTCTTCGCTCTGGCTTGCCGGTGTGGCCGGTTTTGTCGCAATTGTCTTTTTCCGTCAGCGGCGCTTCGCCTCACGATCAGGCCTGGCTCGCTGCCTCGATCATGGTCTCCTCGAGATGGTGCGGGAGGTAGCCGAGGAGCACGGAGTTAGAGGTGATGTCAGGGTGCTGCTGACTCCGGAGGGGTCGACGCCTGCGGTCTACGGTGCCTGGCGATCCGCGCTGCTGCTCCCCCGAGATTGGAAAGAACGTTTCGATCCCGATACCCTGACTTACATCGTGAGGCATGAGATCGAACATATTCGTTACCGTGACGTGCTCCTGAACTGGGTCGCTGCCGCCGTCAATGCCATCCACTGGTTCAACCCGCTGGTTTGGGTCGCTGTGTCGCGGTTTCAATCGGATCGCGAACTTCGTTGCGACGCCGACACCCTCTCCCGTTTAAATCCGACCGAGCGAATCGACTACGGGCGGACCCTTCTGCGGGTCCAGAAAGAATTTTTACCGGCACCCGCTATTGCAGGGGTGGCGCCGTGTGTTCGCAATCACCCCACCCTGCATCAACGTATCATCATGATCACAAACCCCGCTAAAAGAAAATCCTGGCTCAATGCCATCCTCGTGCTCGGCTTCGCCGGGCTCATTCTCGTCTCTTTTGGATCGGCCAAAGCCGAAGAAGAGCGTTCCCCCCGCGAAGGCGATCGTCGCGAAGGCGATAAACCTAGGCCCGATTCTCGCGAAGGCGATAAACCTGGGCCCGATTCTCGCGAAGGCGACCGGCCCCGACCCGAAGGTGATCGTCCCGAAGGCGACAAGCCGCGAGGCGAGGGAGACCACCGCGAGATGCGCGACGGCGACAAGCCGCGAGGCGAAGATGATCGCCGTGACTTCCACGACGGCGGCAAGCCCGGTCAGGAAGGCAGGCGTCCTGAAATGCATGAGGGCGATCTGCGAGTCGTGGTCTTGCGCGACGGTGTTTTAATCGGAGACCGGAAAGTGCCCTTCGAAAGGCTGCGCGAGGAACTCGGTTACAGCCAAATGCGCGGAGCTATCATTTCTGCTCAGCCCGATCTTCCGTTTCATCAGGTAAACGCCGTCGTGATGGCCCTGAGGGGCAGTGGCATTCACGATGTGCGCTTCGGCGGCATTGAAGGTGGTGACCGGAGAATGCCCGGCGAAGGCGGTCGACCAATGCCTCAGGGTGGTCCCCGTGATGGTGATAAGCCCCGTCCTGAAGGTGCTTTCCGCGATGGTGATAAGCCGCGCCCCGAAGGTGGTCCCCGCGATGGTGACAAACCCCGTCCTGAAGGTGGTCCCCGCGATGGTGACAAACCCCGTCCCGAAGGTGCTTTCCGCGATGGTGATAAGCCCCGTCCCGAAGGTGCTTTCCGTGACGGTGACAAACCCCGTCCCGAAGGTGGTCCCCGCGATGGTGACAAACCCCGTCCTGAAGGTGGTCCCCGCGATGGTGACAAACCCCGCCCCGAAGGTGGTCCCCGCGATGGTGACAAACCCCGTCCTGAAGGTGCTTTCCGTGATGGTGACAAGCCGCGCCCTGAAGGTGGTCCCCGTGATGGTGACAAACCCCGTCCCGAAGGTGATCCGCGCGACGGCGACAAACCCCGTCCCGAAGGTGGTCCCCGCGATGGTGACAAGCCCGCCCCGACGGTGCCTAAGCCCGAGTGACTTCCTTGCCGAAGATCGATCCCCCGTTGCCTTTCCTGAGTAAAGGGCGGGGGACTCGGTCTTTGAGGAAAGCAATCGTCTCTCTTAAGTTCAGGAGGGTGGCGGCCTCTGTATGGTCAGACTGATCTTGCGGATCCATCTTCGTGAACCGGAGACCCGGATTAGAAATTGCCCTTAAAAAGAGTGACTTTGCCGGAATCGGGGTAGGATCCCTTACCGATATTCATGGTCACTGCCGTGTGTATACCGTCAGGGTGGAGATCGAGTGCTGTGCAAGGACCGGGAGTTTCGATCACAGCGAGTGATTCTCCTCTGCCGGGATTCCAGAAGTGCAATTCCCCTTTGCCGATGTCGCCGCCCGCCGTAGCGAGGGTTCCGTTAGGGTGGAATTTTGCCATGTAAATGAATCCGCCCTTCAGTGACGTGGAAAGCTGATGCTGGAGGGTTCCCGTAGCGGTGTCGAAGAGAAGAGCACAACCGGGGCCATCGTAGCCGCTTCTCCCGCAGGCAACCATTTGCCTGCCATCAGGTGAAATCTCAAGACCGCGAATACCACCCCATTCGATGTCCTCAACCCGGCGGTAACCCGAAAGCGTCGTCACATCGAGGGACAGTCGCTCAACTTTCCGTGCGATATCCCACAATTTGATTCTCGGCTTCTGAGGTTGGCGGTCAGCGATGATAATCTGCTCTCCATCAGGGTGGAGGGCCACTCCATAGGCTGGGAATTCGAATCGGGGTAGTTCGCTGAGGAGGCTTCCATCACCCGTCCGCCAGAGGCGGACCAGACCATCCCGATCTGCCGTAGCGAAGGTGTGGCCATCCCGGCTGACCGATAGAGAATAAATCGTGGAAGGGTGTGCTTCGATTTTCCACTCTGGCTTTGGCTCCGATCCGTTGCAGCCCCAGGCAATCACGGTGCCGGTGTAATCCGCCGTCAATACGAGGGCATCCATCGCGCGGGCCATGGCTCCGATCCAGCTATCATGCCCCTGAATCACAAACGACCTGCCTGCTACGAGATCGACCGCCACCAGTCCACGGTCCCGACCACCCGCTAGAAGAAAGCGGCCTCCGGAATCGAAAGCGCAGCTCAGGAGCGGCGATTCGACCGGGTAGTTGCCTACAGGTTCTTTTTTCTCCGGATCAATGGTGGGCATGGCCTTGGGTTCAGGCTAGTAGCGCCGAGATAGGTGTGGCGTCGGGATCAGCGACCGGATTCGTCTGATCGTCGAGGGTGTAGTTCATATGGGAATCAATCCCGAGCGCCTGGAGGTAGGTGTGAAACAGGTCGCCATGCGAAACCGGATTTTCGGTCACCTCCGTCCCGGAGTCGTTCGTGGCCCCGTAGACCAGGCCGGGGTTGACCCCGCAGCCAGCCATGGCCATACTCCAGGCTCGTCCCCAGTGATCGCGGCCTCCCAGATTGTTAATCTGCGGGGTGCGGCCCATTTCCCCTGTCACAACTACCAGGGTGTGCTCCAGAATCCCGCGCTGTTCGAGATCGTCAAGCAGGGTGACAAATGTCCGGTCGAATTCGGCACACCGTACCTGATGCCAGTAAAAATTGTCCTGATGGGCATCCCAGTCGAAATGGGTCACTTTCACGCAATTGATACCGGACTCGAGGAGGCGGCGGGCGAGCAGGCAGTGCTGGCCGAACTCATGGCGACCATAACGATCATGCAGGTCAGCGGGCTCCTGTTTGAGATCAAAAATCTCCCGATGCCCCATCAGAGCCGCAGCTTGTTGATAAGTTGCTTCGTAGGACTCGATCGGCCGACTGTCCCTCCTCTGACGGAACTGTTCGTCAGTTGCCCGGCGTATTTGATCTATCGACCGGGCTGTTACAGGGCTGATACCCGTCGGACGGATCAAGTTTTCAGGCGGAAGATTGTCATAGACCCTGACACCGTCATATTTTGCTCCGAGAAAACCGGCATCACCGACATCGGTGTAAGCTTTTGGACCATTACGCCGGATTGAGATATAGCCCGGCAGGATGTCATCCGGCTTTTCAAGGAGCTTTGCAACCGCTGACCCCAACACCGGGTAACCCGGCGCAATTCTGCCCGACTGAAGGGCGTAGTGTCCCTGGAAATGGTCAGCGATATTCGAGGCAACGCTGCGAACGACGGTGAGACGGTGCAGGATTTTAGCGGTGTGTGGAAGCAGTTCACCAATCTTGATTCCCGGGATTGAGGTTGGAATGGCGCGAAACGGTCCACCGGTTTTGGCTCCCGGTTTGGGATCCCACGTTTCGAATTGGCTTGGACCACCGGAGAGAAACAGGATCAGGAGCTGCCGACGGGGAAGTGGGCTCGATAGTGCCGTAAGAGAATCACCCAAAATTCCGCATCCCAATGTACCGGCGGCGGCGCTGGTAAGCCAGTGGCGACGCGACATCGCGGATGCGGCATTTATCAGTGGGGGGCGAGGCATCACTATGAGGTGAAGTCAGTGGTTCAGGCGAAATTCGGCGGACAAAAGGAGCCCCCAACGGAGGGAATTCAGCGTGGCTGATTTCTCGGCCGAAGATCCGGATTGTTCCAATGTCAGGGATACGGCGGAGGATTCCCCGGAGGTTGGGCGTCGGGCGAGCACGCTCAGATACAATTCCTCGACCACTAAGCCGGATTCAGCGATTGATAATGGTCGCCCGATGGCGGTGTCTGGTTTGGCGTTGAGAAGTGCTATCAGTTTTGGGCTGTTCATCAGGTGGAGCGCCTGATCCACCGTTGGCTGAAATCCCGCTTCCGGCTGACCGGGGAGCCCTGCGAATACAGACATGAGCGCCGAACTCTGGCGCGCCAACGCATCGAGATGCTCCAGCTTTCGCTTCCAGGAGGGGCTTGTGCCAGGTTCTGATTTCGAGGGTTGGGAATCGAGCATTGCCAAATGTGCCTCGATCCGGCCTGTCGCCTGGAGCACCGACCACCGGAATTGTTCGGCGGTGAGGCCGCGTAGCGGAGCGACGGCAAACGCCTCCGCAGGTAGAGAGGAGACTCTTTCAGGCATGACGCTGGACCGTTGATAGGTCTGACTCAAGGTAATTTCGCGAAGCAGTCCTCTAATGTCGTAGTGGTGGTCGATCAGCCAGCTTTCGAGCAGGTCGAGAAGTTCCGGGTGAGAGGGGGGATTGGCCGCGTGCCGGAGATCGAGTGGATGGATAATCCCGCGGCCAAGGAGTAAAGCCCACATCCGATTAGCGAGATTCCCTGCAAATCCGCGTGTTGCTGTCCGGGGCAATTCCTCGGAGAGCTTGAGGCGGCGACTGTATACCGGGATGCCACGTTCACCGGATTCCGGCTTGGTCAGGTATTCTTTGTCCTTTTCCAGCGGGGGGTCGGCGATCATCCCGCCGCCGGGGAGACGGGGGTTTGTCTCGCCGCTTTCCGCAGTAAAGACCGAGGTGAATTGAGTGTTACTCACGGCCAACTCACCCAGCAGTGCTCCCTTGGGTTTCACCGGATGTAGTTTGGTTCGTTCAAGAAAAGCATAGAGTCCGTAATAATCAGCCTGAAGGTAATCTTTGAAACGAGGATCGTCGTGACATTGGGCGCACTGCAGATCG
>JAGNMT010000004.1 GCA_017991025.1 Verrucomicrobiales bacterium | reverse complement strand
CGGAGCAGACCCCGCGTTTCGCGGCGCGGGCAAAGCGAGTCATTTTCCTTTGCATGAGTGGTGGTCCGGCGCAGCTCGACACCTTCGACTACAAACCGCAGACCGGACAAAAAGCCCATCCCGGCTCGGTTTATCCGTTTCATCAGCACGGTGAAAGCGGACTCTGGATTTCGGAACTGATGCCGGAAACGGCGAAACACGCGGACAAGCTATGCCTGCTCAACGGCATGCATGCGGATACCGGGATTCACGCCCAATCGATGCTCCAGTTGCATACCGGTGACCGTCTCCGCGAGCGGCCCAGTCTCGGGTCGTGGGTCAGCTACGGACTCGGCACCGGGAATCAGAATTTGCCGGGATTCATCAGCATGAACACGTCGCGTCCCTCCGCATACGCCAGTTCATTCCTCCCGTCGATCCACAGCGGCACACCGATCGGGGTAAACGGACAGGAAATGGCCGCAGCGACCATTGACAATGTGGCAGGCAATCAACTTTCCCCCGCCGCGAAACGGCGACAGCTCGATTTGGTGCAGGTGATGAATCGCAATCACCTCGGCGAGCGTTCCGGCGACGAGAAATTGGAAGGGGTCATTCAGTCCATGGAGCTCGGCTTCCGTATGCAAATGACGGCACCGGAACTACTCGACCTGAGCCATGAATCGCCTGCGACGCTGGAGCGGTATCGTGTCGGAGCGAAACTCGGTCCGGTCGGAACGTGCAAAGACACGGACTTCGGTCGCCAGTGCCTTCTCGCCCGCCGCTTCGCCGAGGCCGGGGTGCGTTTCATCGAGGTGAACCACGGGAGCTGGGATCAGCATTCCAACCACCGGCGTGATCTCGAAGCGAATTGCCGGATGACGGATGCGCCCATCGCCGCCCTGCTCGAAGATCTCAATCAACGGGGGCTCTTGGAGGACACGCTCGTGGTCTGGGGCGGCGAGTTCGGACGTCCGGGACTGACGCCCGGTGACGGTAAAAACGAGACAGGACACAATGCCAATGGCTTCACATTCTGGATGGCCGGTGGCGGCGTAAAGGGTGGACTGGCCTACGGGAAGACCGATGAAACAGGTGCCCGCGCCGTCGAAGGAAAAGTCCATTTCCGTGACTGGCATGCCACGATTCTCCACCTCATGGGCCTGCCGGCAAATGACCTTAACTACCATCACGCCGGCAGGGATCACCGTCTCACCGGCCCCGAGGGCGGGAGGGTGATATCAGAGGTTTTTGCGTGAGAAATCCGAAGCCTTTTCTGCCGCGAAGCAGCCAATATGGAAGCCGTCTACCCTCCACCTAAGCTTGAGCGCCTGATGTCGCTCGACGCCTATCGCGGCTTCGCCATGTTCCTCATGGCCGCTGAAATGCTCCGCGTGCCGGGTGTCGCGGAGCACTTCCAGGACAGCCGCATCTGGCAATGGCTCGCCTTCCACAGTGAGCATGTCGACTGGAGCGGTTGCTCGTTGCACGATCTCATTCAACCATCCTTCAGCTTCATGGTCGGGGTGGCGATGCCTTTTTCCATGACAAGCCGGACCTCGCTCGGCCAAAGCCGCGTTCAGCAATGGCGCCACACCCTGTGGCGTGCGCTCATCTTGATACTGCTCGGGGTGTTCCTGCGCTCCATTGGCAAACCGCTGACAAACTGGACTTTCGAAGACACACTCTCACAGATCGGCCTCGGATATCCCTTTCTCTTCGCCCTCGGCCTCGCCAGTATGCGCGTGCGCTGGGCATCGCTCGCCGCCATTCTCATCAGTTACTGGCTGCTGTTCGTTTTCTATACGGCTCCCGCCGACTGGACCGCTGCCAGCGCCAAGGCTGCCGACGACTCGTTACACAGTTTTTCCGGCTTCTTTTCGCACTGGGACATGAATCGCAATCCCGCCTGGGCTTTTGATCGCTGGTTCCTGAATCTCTTTCCCCGTCAGTCCGAGTTTCTCGGCAATAGCGGCGGTTATGGCACGCTCAGTTTCATCCCCACGCTCGGCACGATGCTGCTGGGTCTCATTGGCGGCCAATGGTTGAAGGACCGGGCAAATGCTGATCCGCTAAAGAAACTGATCATCGCGGGTATCGCCTGCATGGCGGCCGGATGGGCGATGGAACTGCTCAACATCTGCCCGAGCGTGAAGAAGATTTGGACGCCGGCCTGGACACTGTTTAGCGGCGGATGGTGTTTCCTCTTCATGGCGGCCTTTTATTTTCTCATCGATGTTCAGGGCTGGAAGCGCTGGGCCTTCCCCCTCGTCGTCATCGGCATGAACTCCATCGCGATGTATGTGATGGCACACACCATCGATCGTTTTTTCGCCGAAGCCCTCGACACTCACTTCGGTAAAGCACCCTTTCTCATCTTCGGCGAGACTTTCCAACCGATGCTCCATGGTGCCGCCGTGCTGATCATCCTCTGGCTCATCCTGCTGTGGATGCACCGGCGGAAGATTTATCTGCGGGCGTAGTTCGCCGCTGGTCAGCGCGGATCACTCCGTCACGCCGCTTCCTTTTTGTCGCCGTCGGCGGGGCCTTTGTCTTCAAGCACCTGAGGATCGCGTTTGCCCTCGACGACTTCGCGATCAATGATGACCCGCGTGTACCCGTCGTGACTGGGCGCGTCGAACATGACTTCGAGCATCAGCTTTTCAAAAATGGACCGCAATGCCCGCGCACCGGTGCCGCGGCCCATGGCCTGTTCGGCGAGCGCTTCGAGTCCGTCGGTCGTGATCTCCAAATGAACGCCATCCATCGCGAGGAGCTTGCTGTATTGCTTGATCATCGCGTTCTTCGGCTCGGTGAGGACCTCGATGAGTTCCTCGCGCTTAAGCGGACGGAGCGTCGAGACAATGGGGAGACGGCCGACAAATTCCGGAATGAGCCCGAAGCCGTGGAGATCCTCGGGTGAGACGTTGCGAAGCTGGCGCTCGATGTCCGTCTCACTCGCGATTTTGGTAACCTCATCGCCGAAGCCGAGGACTTTTTTGCCGAGGCGGCGGCCGACGATTTCTTCAAGACCCACAAAAGCTCCGCCGCAGATAAAGAGAATGCGTTCCGTATTGACCTGAATATACTCCTGCTGCGGATGTTTGCGCCCACCCTGCGGCGGGACGTTGCAAACCGTTCCCTCAAGCATTTTGAGGAGCGCCTGCTGGACGCCTTCACCGGAAACGTCGCGGGTGATGCTGACGTTTTCGGTCTTGCGTCCGATTTTATCGATTTCGTCGATGTAGACGATGCCCATCTCGGCGCGCTTCACGTCGTAGTCGGCGGATTGAAGAAGACGGAGAATGATATTCTCGACGTCTTCACCCACATAACCGGCCTCGGTCAGGGTCGTGGCGTCGGCGATGCAAAACGGCACGTTGAGGAGTTTTGCGAGGGTCTTTGCGAGGAGCGTTTTCCCGGAGCCAGTAGGTCCGATGAGGAGGATGTTACTCTTCTCAATCTCGACATCCTCGAATTTTGAAAACTGATTGTGCGCCCGAACCTTGGCCGGAGCGGAGAACTGCTGCAGCCGCTTGTAATGATTGTGCACCGCAACGGCGAGGACCTTTTTCGCGTGCTCCTGTCCGATGACGTATTGGTTGAGACTCTCGAGCAGTTCTTTCGGCTTGGGAACGGAAAGTTCTGTTGAGACTTCCTCCTCTTCCTCATGGAGTTCCTTCGCAAGGATGCCGGAACACACGTTGATGCAGCCGTCACAGATGTAGACCCCGGGGCCCGCGATCAGTTTTTTTACTTCCGCATGGCTCTTTCCGCAGAAGGAACACATCGTGAGATTGGACGCTCTTGCCATATTAAGAAGAAGAAGGGACGGGACGAAAATGAGATCTCGGGATCAAAACGCTCAACTGAGCACCAGAATCTACTCTATCCGAGGTCTATTTAAAAGCGAGCCAGAATTTAAATTTTCAGAATTACAAAATTTGTTTTAACAAATCAGGTATTACCATGGCTTGTTCAAGAGTGTAATCGGCCGGGACCGTGATTGGTTTTTCTCCTTTGATACGGATCGTGCCGGCTAGCCCGGCGGCTTTTCCCATTTCGATATCACGATCCGCATCGCCGATCATCCAGGATTGACGCAGATCGATGAAGAAGGCTTCGGCGGCCGAGACGATCATTTCCGGATCAGGCTTGGGGCGATGGGGGCAATGCGATGTCCCCGTGTAGGCATAAATGCCGTCAAAGGTCGCACCGCTCCCGGTGAGTGATTTCTGCATCCGCCGGTGGATATCATCGAGCGTTGCCTCTGTCATGAGCCCCTTCCCGACACCCTTCTGGCTGGTCACGAGGATCGCGAGCCAGTCCCGTGCTTTAATGAGTCGCAGCGCTTCTGGAATACCTTCGCTGAGCACAAACTGATCCGGACTGAGAACATAACCTTCACCGGGAGAGCGATTCACCACCCCGTCGCGATCAAAAAAGACGGCCTTACGCGGACCAGCTTCAAAAGCATTGCCGTCAGCCCCGACCGCCACACAGCTACCGGCATCAGTCTTCTTCCAGGCTTCTATCAGGGTGGCCGCGAGGGGCGGCGTTGCGTCGGCGCGGACACTGACAACACAGGCGTCAGGTCTTTTGGCAAGAATCATGGCCATAGCAGCGTCCGGGCCTTGTTCTGCTTCCAGGTCCGAACAGGCGAGCCAGTCGATATCTCCGGGAAATGCCTCAAGCCACGGGGCCAGCAAGATTTTCATTTCCGCCTCGTGCCCCCGAGACCCGCATACGAGAAAGAAGGCATCGGGGAAGGCGCATCGACATTGCTCAAAGAGGCGGCAAATCCTCGGTCGCTCCTCGTTTGCAACGGTTCCTGCGGCGGGCAACCAAACAAGAATGGCCCTGCTCATGACCCCCCGCGGAAAGGAAGCGAGTACGATTTCACCATCGTCGCGTCGGCGGTAAACGTGATGTGATTAAAAGGAATCGGCCCGCCCGAAAGAAAGTCACAGAAATCATCGTCAGGTCCTGCCGTGAACTCACAGGCGGGACTGGAAACCCCGGACTGGAGGATGCCGCCACGATATAGCTGCAATCCCCGATGAAGATGCCCCGAGAAAATCCCCCGCAACTGTTTGCCAGCCTTTGCCGCGAGAGCGTCCTGAAAAATTTCGCCGTTAGTGATGAGAAGATGTTTGTCGATCCATCCGGAACCGATCGGGGTCAGGGGATAGTGGACGAAAACAGCGACAGGCCGCACCCCTGAGATCTCGCCTAACACGGCCTCTATCTGATTCGCGGAAAGGAATCCGTGCGGCCCCTCCTCCTGCGGCACCTTCCCGTCCATCACAAAAAACTCGAGTTCATCTACGATTCCGCCGGTGAGTCGATAACAGAGTTGTTCCGCGTCTGCGGGGACAAGGAGGCGAAACGGCCCAAAGTCAAGGGCTTCGCGCATCATCGAGACATCGTCATGATTTCCGGTCGCGAAATAAACGGGAGCCTTCAGAGCCGAAAGCACTTCAGCGGCAAGCGCATACGCGGCGGGGTCGGGATCATCCACCACATCCCCGGAGTGAACGACGAAGTCGGGCACAAAAGAAAGCGCATTGATCGCCTCGACAAGCGCGATAGAACGGTCAAAAGCATTCGCCCCCCGGATCGTGAGAGAACGGTCCGGACCGAAATGGGTATCGCTGATGTGTATGACTTCCAACACGGCTTAACCGGCTCAGTTCTTCGCAGAGAGGTTGTGGGACAGCAACCAATTATACAACTCGGGATTTTGGTAGGTTTCCGTCCAGGAATCGTGTGCCGCCTCAGGATAGACGGTCAACCTGGCGTCTTTATTCCCGCTTTTTTGCAAGGCTTTGACAAGCCGTTCAGATTCATCGAGTTGAACCACCGTATCCTTAGCCCCGTGGAAAGCCCAGACCGGGAGTCGGGAGATTGACTGCATTTTATACGGAACCCCGCCCCCGCAGACGGGAGCGATCGCGGCAAACCGTTTCGGAGCGAGCGTTGCAAAATGCCAGGTCCCGTAGCCTCCCATACTCATACCGGTGAGATAGAGGCGTGAGGTATCGACACGATAGGCGGCTTCGAGAGAATCGATCAGTTCGAGAACCGGTTGCTCGGTCCACCATTCTCCGTCCGGGCATTGGGGAGAGGCGAGGATAAACGGAAAGGTGGCACCTTCCTTGACGCGCCTTGGCAGCCCGTGAAGAGTGATCTTCTGGAGATCCTTACCCCTTTCGCCGGAGCCGTGAAGAAAAACAACAAGCGGCCATTTTTTGTCGGAAGCCGCCTCGTAGCCATCGGGAAGTGACAGTAGATAATCGAGCTTCAATGTTTTCTCTTCAACAAACGTACGGGCGGACTGGTCCGCATTTCCCGATGCAGGAGAGAAACAAGTGAAGATTCCCAGCAACACGGGAAAGAGGGCTTTGAACATTCGGAAGCCTAACATGAGGACCCGACCCCGCCACCGAAAAAGCGCATTGAACGGGAAAGCCAATGCAGAAATCCCGTTGCTTCCCCGCCCTTTTGACCCGACACACTTTCATGAGCGAACACAAAGCAAGCCTGTCATGGACCCGTGGAGATAGTGGTTTCGGTTACAAAGAGTATCCCCGGACGCACCGGTGGGACTTCCCCCGCAGCGGCCAATCGCTCAGGGCATCGGCAGCTCCGGCGTACCTCGGAGCCGCCGACTGCGCTGACCCGGAAGAGGCCTTCACCGTCGCTCTTGCCAGCTGTCACATGCTGACTTTCCTCGCGATCGCCTCGATGGGCGGCTTTATTGTAGACCGCTATGACGATGAACCGGTCGGCTATCTCGACAAGGGAACGGATGGAAAACCGTGGCTCGCCCGGGTCGTGATGCATCCGAAGATCACTTTTTCAGGAGAAAAACAGCCGACGGCTGAGGAGTTGGAAAAACTCCACGACAAGGCGCATCACGAGTGTTTTCTCGCCAAGGCCGTGAAAACGGAGGTGACGTGGGAATGATCGGCATGCCGGACTTCCGGAAACATCTTACGGTCAAATATCCACAAATACGTCACGGGATCAGGCTCGGAATTTGATTGCACTCTTCGCCCCGCCCCCCTAGTCTCCGTGCTCTCCATAAGCAGGACAGTTCTGCCGGAGAAAAAACTCAATCGAACGAATTAATATGAGCAGCAATATCGTACCACTTATCAGCTCCGGCACCGCCGGTCCTCTCGGAGTCCTTCACCTGCCCCGCCTTTGGCTGAAAGCCTCTCTCGGTGCCGCCGGCAAACTTCATTCCGACTACCCCGCAATCGGTGCCGGTTACGACCAGATGGTCCTCGACGGCATCGGCATTGCCAAAGGAGACTTCGAAAGCTTCATCGCCGACTCGAAGCCTTCCTACATCGAGCTTGAAAACTGGATCCTCCAGCAAAAGGGCGGCTCACTCGATCAGGATGCTGTCGACAAACTGAATGCCGCCATCACCGGCTACATTCACGACGATGGTACCCGCAAGGAGATCCTTGCCGCCGCCGGTCGCGAAGACGACGGCACGATCAAAGACGCCGTCAACCTGAACAACCTCGACGACTGGGCGATCTTCCACGCCGCCGAGATCAAGTAAGTCCAGCACTTCAGGTCATTTCATAAAGCCCGCCGCCGACCCGTTTCGGCTGCGGGCTTTTTTCTTTCCCCGAAAGATCAGACAAAGCGGTTGTTTTATCCCGCCATTCCTGCTATCGCTCTACAAAGATACCCTGCCTTTTAACGATGATTATTGCTCCCAAAATTCGCGGTTTTATCTGCACGACCGCCCACCCCGAGGGCTGTGCCGCCAACGTCCAGTCGCAGATTGACTACGTGAAATCCCAGCCGCCTCTCGCCAACCCGCCGAAAAAAGTCCTCGTCATCGGGGCTTCGACCGGCTACGGGCTCGCCTCCCGCATTGTTCCTGCTTTCGGTGGCGGGGCCGCAACAATAGGGGTGTTTTATGAGAAACCCGGCGTTGAAAACAAATCCGCCAGCGCAGGCTGGTATAACTCGGTGGCTTTTGAAAACGCCGCCGCCGGGGCCGGGCTCTATGCGAAAAGCTTCAACGGAGATGCCTTTTCCAACGAGATCAAGGAGGCTGTCATTGCCGCGATCAAGGCGGACCTCGGTCAGGTCGATTGTATTGTCTACAGTCTCGCCTCACCCCGCCGCACCGACCCCGTCAGCGGAGAGATCTACAAATCAGTGCTTAAACCCATCGGTCAGGCCTATACGCAGAAAAACATCAACACCGATACCGGTGAGGTTAATACCGTGAGCATCGAGCCAGCCGTCGAAGAAGAAATCACGCACACCGTGAAGGTGATGGGTGGCGAAGACTGGGAACTCTGGATTCATGCCCTGGCCGAAGCCGGTGCCCTGGCCGACGGCTTCCAGACTGTCGCCTATTCCTACATCGGTCCCGATCTTACCTATCCCATTTACACCAACGGAACGATAGGACGAGCCAAAGAACACCTCGAGGAGTCCGCCGCGCGGATGAATGCCCGCTTTGGCGACTCCTCTGCTTTTGTTTCGGTTAACAAAGCCCTTGTTACGCAGGCAAGTTCAGCCATCCCCGTGGTCCCGCTCTACATCTCTCTGCTTTACAAGGTGATGAAGGAGAAAGGTCTTCACGAAGGTACGATTGAACAGATCGAGCGTCTCTTCAGTGACCATCTCGCCTCAGGCGGTAACCCGACACTCGATGATCGCGGGCGTATCCGCATTGATGACTGGGAAATGAGCGCCGCAGTCCAGTCTGCTGTCGCGGATGCATGGGAAAAAGTCACTACAGAGAATCTTTCCGACCTTTCTGATTTTTCGGGTTACAAGAAAGAGTTCCTCAGACTCTTCGGCTTCGGGCTGGAAGGTGTTGATTATGAGTCGGAAACGAACCCTGAGAGGCCGCTTCCTTCCGGATCGTAACGGATTAATAGAGTTATAATTATCATAAATATTTGTATTTGTTGTAATTTGAGCTAAGATGGAAATCACACACACACATCCAAACACCGAAACATCAGACAGACAGATTATGAAAAGAAGAGTCCTCTCCAGTGCTCTTTCGCTCTCCCTTGTATTAGGGATAGCGATGGTGAGCTCCTGCACGCCCACGGGCACCAACAAAACTGCTTCGGCGGAACGTCAGGGCGGCGCATTTTCGCGCGGCCTCTCTGCCAAACCGAAAATCGAGCGCCATGAGAGTGGGGCGAGAGTTAATCCGGCAATTCTCTCGACAAGTACTAGGCAGAATACCCGGCTCGTCATCGACGTGGCTGATCAAAAAGGTTATCTGCTCGTGGACGGGAAAGTGGCGGTTGAGACACCTGTGTCCACCGCCCGCCCCGGAAAGTGGACGCCGCGCGGCAGCTTCAGCATGTCGGACCGGGTTCGGACCGGAAAAATTTCCACCATTTACGGTGTTGAGATGCCTTTCTGGATGCGTCTTAGCGGCACCGCCTATGGAGTCCATGCCGGCCACCTTCCCGGCTATCCCGCCTCCGCCGGTTGCATACGGCTCCCCGCCAGTGCCGCCCAGGTCATTTTCGACAACACCAACTACGGGACGCGAGTCAATGTCTACAGCAGCTGGGACGGAGCCTGATTTCCAGACTCCTGTGGAAAGAGTTTAGCCAAAAGCCGGAGGTGAAAACCTCCGGCTTTTTAATTTTTGTAATCCGCTTTCACTTCGAGGAATAGGCCGTGAAAGCCTTCGCAATCCCTGCAGCCGTCGCGTCACCCTGGTGAAAAATCGTGCGGTGGCGGAAAATCAGCGACTCGCCGTTCGGAATGACCTTCTCACCGGCGTTATCGGAGGCTACCTCCTCGACATCCCCGTGCCCGAAGGAGTTCGCCCCAAAAACGCCCTGGTCCCCGGCATACCACAAAGCGGGATGACGAAAATTCGACGGATGATCGAGCATGGCGATTCCCACCGTATTGCCGGCGCGATCGATACCGGAAGTATCAAGCCAGGCGGAGCGCTTGCCGGGAGCCTCCGCATCGGTCAGGCCTTCGCGGTTGATCATATGACCTTTCGCCCCCGCTTCTTTGAGCGGCAGGGGGAGAATCGTCCGGATCGCCCAGCCGCCCTCTACTTGGTCCCCTATCGTGATGTCACCCGCGTCGGCGATAAGAGTGAGCGTAAGATCAATCACGAGCGAACCGTCCTCCCGATAAAAGAGGGTGAATTCGCGCTGGTCGGAACAAATTCGCCTTACCGGATCAGCGGCCTCGAGCCAGTCAGACTTTGTCTTGAAAGTAATCGTGGGACCTTTGATCATGACTCCGTTCATTCCCTTGTGGCGAATAATGCCAACCGCCATGTCTTTCTCTGACGGGCTGCGGTCGCCCGTGAAGTCCCAGAAATCGAAACCGTTCACATTGCTGAGCCCGTACCACATCCCATGAAGGAGAGAGCGGTCCGCACCTTCACCTTTAGCGCCCTCCTTCCCGGGCCGGTCACGGACCATGTTCACGCCGGCAGGCCCCATGATGGGGTAAAAATAGGGCTTCCCCTCCTCGTAACCGGCATGATAATTCGTCACCAGTTTGTCGCCGAAATATATTTCGATGGGGTCGGTCCCGCGCATCGACCAGCCCCCGCCGGTGCTCCCGAGGATCTGCGCATTCAACCCCGCAACCGGGAAAATCAAACCGATCACGACAAAAATGAAAGAAAAACCGAGTTTCATAAACCTAAGGGATCTTGTATCACAGAGTATCTCAACTCTTGCCGAGTCCCGCAAGCGCCGATACGATAGCGTCATGAGTCACCCCATCACTTCGAGCCGGCGCCGTTTTCTGAAAGGATCGGTTGCCAGTCTCGCTCTCGCTCCTCTTGCCCGCCAGCAACCGGCCATAGCAGCGGGGAACGCCGTGCCGGGCAAAGCGCGATTCGAGTTCTGTACCTTCACAAAACCTCTGCAGCATCTCTCCTACCCTGAGATGGCGAAAATCATCGCCGGAATGGGATTTGACGGGATCGAGAGTGCCGTGCGGCCCAAGGGGCATGTCGTCCCTGAACGGGTGGAGGAGGACCTCCCGAAAATGGTCGAAGCCCTGAAGGCGGAGAAGCTCAATCTCACGATTATCACTTCGGCGATCAATGAAGTCAGTGACGAACAGTTCACCGAAAAATTGCTCCGCACTGCCGCTGCGCTGGGAGTGAAGCGCTTCCGCATGGGATACTATAAATACGATCTAAACAAACCTATCCGCGCCCAGCTCGATGACTTCCGTCCGAAGCTGAAAGATCTCGTCGCGCTCTCACGCGAACTGGGGATCAAGCCGGTCTACCAGAACCATTCCGGGAAAGACTACTTCGGCGGCCCGATCTGGGATCTCGCAGAAGTGTTCGAGGACTTCTCGCCCAATGACATCGGAGTGGCCTTCGATATCGGTCATGCCACGGTGGAGGGAGCGAAAGCCTGGCCGCTGAATTTCGCGACGATACGCTCTTACATTGACACCATTTACGTGAAAGAGCCATCATGGAAAGACAACCAGCTCGGCTGGGGACCGATCGGCGAGGGCGCAGTTGACAAAGGATTTTTCAAACTCGTTCAGGAAAGCGACTTCAGCGGCCCCGTCAGTGTCCATGTCGAATATCTCGGGCACGATGATCCGGCCATTGTTCCCGCCGTTCTCAAAGCGATTGGAAAGGACTTCGCTACCGTCAAAGCGCTCCTCACCTCTGCTGCCTGATGTTCGACACCCGTGAAAAACCCCGCATGGTCGAGAGCGCCTTTCTTATTGGCGCCTACTTCGACCGCGCCGACGCAGATACCGCCCGCAGCCTTCTCGAGGAGCTGGGCGAACTCGTTTCGACTCTGGGAATTGAAGTGGTCGCGAAGGAATGCATCTTTATCCGGACCCGCAGCAAGCGCTACCTCACCGGTTCCGGCAAGGCCATCGAAATGGTAAATGCGGCCCGGCAACTGGGCGCGGATTGTATCGTCTTTGACAACGAGCTCGCCCCGGCCCAGCAACGGGCCTGGGAAACCGAGGGTGACATCACCGTGATCGACCGCGAGGAGGTCATCCTCGACATTTTCAAGATGCGGGCGAGGACCCGTGAGGCAATGCTGCAGGTGGAACTGGCGCAAATGCAGTACTCGCTTCCCCGGCTTGCGCGGATGTGGTCCCACCTCGATAGACAGGGCGGATCCGGCGGCGGCGGCAAGGGCGGAGGCAGCGCCTCCAGGGGCGAAGGCGAACAGCAGATTGAGGTGGACCGCCGACTCGCGCGCAAACGCATCGATCGCATCAAGGAGGATCTCGATGACATCCGCCGCAACCGCCAGACACAGCGAAAGCAGCGTTCCGATGAGGGAATCTGCCAGGCTTCGATTGTCGGCTACACCAACGCGGGAAAGAGCTCGCTGCTCAACATTCTCTCGGGTGCCAATGTCCTCGCCGAAGACAAACTCTTCGCGACACTCGATCCGACGACCCGGCGCGTCGAACTCCCCGACGGCCAACCGCTGCTGCTCACGGATACCGTCGGCTTCGTCCGGAATCTGCCGCACCGCCTCGTCGAGGCTTTCAAAGCAACACTCGAAGAAGCCGTCATCGCCGACTTCTTAATCCACGTCCTCGACGCTAGCGCACCGGAGATTTACGCCTTTTACGATACGACCCTGTCCGTCCTCAACGAACTCAAAGCCGCCGATAAACCGACCGTGATCGTATTGAACAAGATTGATCTCATTGCCCATGACGAAAATCGCCTCCACGAGTTAAAGAGTCATTTTGACGCAAACGCCGTGTTTATCTCCATCGTCACCGGCGAAGGAATTCCGGCCCTGATCAATCGCATCGCTGACATGATGGTCGATCGAGTCTCCCGCCTACTCCTTCGCATTCCGCAGGCGCGCCAGGATCTTATGGCCTTACTCCATCGCGACGGAAAAATCGTCAGTCATGAGTATGACGGAAACGACATTCTCGTTACCGCTATTGTCCCCCATGCGCTGAGGTATCACTTCGAAGCCTTCCTTGATGCAGCTGATGCAAGCGGGTCAAATCGTTCGGCTTGAGGCAGGCCGGACCCAACCCCTGAGCCAACATTCTGCACACTCGTGGTTAGAAAAGCCGCAGCGAGCCGACCCGATGCCGACTTGATTGCGATTTGGGCTTTTCGTATCTGCGAAAGCGAGCACCCGCGATAGGGGGTCACTACCGCCGTAAAGTCTGACAGAGCAGCGAGGGCTCCGGCGTCGGAGACCTGGTGAATACCTGCTGAAACGATAAGAATATATTCGAACCGGCTCCGCATGTCCCAGATCAGATCGCCCATGCGGCGCCCGTTGATTAGGCCGGCGGGATCGTCATGGAGCGGTCCGCTCGGCATAAACCAGAGGTTCGGACGTCGCGTTTTGATCACCGTTTCTTCGAGTCGTATCTCGCCGCTCAGGAAGTCCGAAAGACCGGGATGATTCGCGGCGGCAAAAAAATGATGCAATCCCGGATTGCGAAAATCGGCGTCGATGACGAGAACGGTGCCGCCGCCATCGGCCAGGACACAGGCCAGATTGGTCGCGGCTTCCGCAAGGCCGTCGCGGTCCCTCAGCGGCATCAGGGTCATGAGCAGGCAGTCCTTGACCGGTAGTTGCTTGAGTTTGGTTCGCAAATCGCGGTAGGACTCAATAAGGTGGGGCGGAGCCAGCCTCCCGCTGAGCAGCGACGGCCCTGACAGGGGCGCAAACCCCGCGATGGGCAGTTGCAGGCGTTCGAGCAGACTGGAAATAATGTTCCAGCGTGTCTCACCTCTCGCCATTAACATGACCAGCAGCCCTCCGAGCCCCAGACCGACCAGCATCAGGACCGGAAAGACTATCCAAACAAAACTGACGACCCTTGCCTCACTCACCTCCGACCAGTTGAGCACATAGGCAGGCGCAATCGCCTCACTGGCTTCAATCCTGGCGAGCTGGCACTTCGCCTCCAGCGAACGCAGCAGAGATCGCTCGCTGACAAGCTGCTGTCGGAGATCGGCACTTTCCGACGCGCTCCGCTCTGGCCGAGCGCCGATTTCCACCAGTCGATCCTCGATTTTGGCAATGCTGGAGTGCCTTTCCCTGACTTCCCTTTCCAGTCTCACGACGCGGCCCGAGCCCTCGGCAAGCACTTCCGACGCTTTTCGTTCGAGAAAACGGGCCGCAATCGCATTGGCTAGCGCCGCAGAGGATTCGGGAGAAAGATCGCGGACCGAGAGTTCCAATTCGCGATGAGACGGCAATTGACTGATTCGCATTCTCTTTTCGAGAAGACGGAGCGCGCCGGACTCCCCATCGACCCGCCAGCGATTCTCCAGGTCGCAGGCATTAATCACTTCGGAAAGGAGACTGCGACTCTTCAGTTCTGCGGCCTGACGCGAAAGATCATTCAACTCAGTCGGCGCAAAAGCCGTGGCTGATCGAGCCGGTTGGTTTTTTTCAGGTCCCGCATCGAACTCAATGCGAAGAGTCGATTCATACAGACGGGGCAAACGTTGTTGAATCTCGGCACCGGCGAGCAAAACAAATGAACAGATCAACAAGACTATTGGCCATCTCGATCGGATAAGATGGAAATAGTCGATCCAACCATATCGGGGGATGTCCGGGTCGAATATCACGAAGATCAGATTATCCTGATCTTTAAGTTACACAAACCATTTATCGGACCCGGCAGACTGGAAGCTCGTGAATGATTGTGACGGCTCGCCCCTCTCAACGTTTCTCCAATTCCGCCAGTTCGTCGCGGAACCCGCTACTGAGAATCGGAAAGCGGCACCAGGTTTTCGGGTCGAGATTTTTGTCATCGACGTGAAACCCCGGGGCATAGCGTTCCCGTTTCCATTGGTTCCGGCTCCAGAGACGGAAGAACTTGATGACCCAGGCGCGGAGGGACTCGCGATCATAGTCCGCATGCGTTTCACACATCAGTTCCCAGACTTCGGTCGGCAGTTTCTTATCACGAATCGCCAGCTTTTCGATCGCATCGAGTACGGGGTAGGGCATCAGGTCCGACTCGTCGGTCTGTTTGTTCTCGCTCGGACGCAGCTCCGCGGTCGGAGCCTGGACGTTAATCACGCTTAACTCCCGAATAGGCAGGATGTCAGGTGTGACGCCCTCCGTCTCCATCCAATGCAACCATTGCCGCAGAAACGCTTTGTCGATTCCCGAAATGGGGCTCAACCCGCCGGCAGTGTCGCCATCCATTGTCGCATAACCAACCGCCGCTTCGGAGCGATTGCTCGTCGACAGAAGCAGGGCGTTGCGAATATTCGTCAGCATCCACACCCCGGGGGCTCTCACTCTTGCCTGAATGTTTTGCAGCGCTATATCGTCCGTTTCCCAGGTGAGTTCGCGGCCTATGCCCGCCTCGACCATGGAACGGTAACCCGCGACGAGCTGGTCGACATCCCACTCCTGATACGACGCCCCGATGGCCCGCGCCACGGTTTCGGCGGCATGCCTTGTTGTCTCGGAACTGTTTCGGGTGCTCTGATAGACGCAGGAAAGGAGCTGCTCCATGAGCGGCCGCCCGTCGAAGCGGATGTGACCCAGCTTTTTCCGGAACGCCTCTTCGCCGAGATCGGTGATGGCGAGATCGACCATCAGTTTGATCAACACTGAAACCGCAGCCGAGTCCGCGCCGCCGCTCAGAGAGACGACAAAACCGCCCGAGTAACTCTTGCGCAGGTAGTCAAAGAACCCCAGGGCCATGACCCGGGTGAATTCCTCCTCTTTCCGGTCGGCAGTATGATCAGCCTGACTGAAAGGCGTTGTGAAAGGCTTGCGCCACTCCGGAACAAAAGCCGATTTCACCGTCAGTTCGGGTGCTTCACCCATGAGCGGGCGATGGCTGACCTGGCGGGCACGATGGAGCCGGGTGCGATTGAGATCTATCGTTGCCGCCGTCACGACATGATCCTGAAACGAAAAACGCCGCCCTTCCGCGATGTACTCCCCTCCGCAGGCGATTACGGTACCCCCATCGTAAATGATGCGTCCCGCCTCGTTGCCGAGGAGGTTCGCGTAAACGTAGCCACAGGCAAAAGCGCGTGAACCTTCGAGCACAAAACGCTCCCTCACGAGTTGTTTGCCAAAAGCGAAATGGCTTGCGCTGGGATTAAAAATCAGATCGACGCCGCGACGGGCGAGACGTGTCCCGGGTCTGTCCGCAACCCAGGCATCTTCGCAAATTTCAAACCCGAGCCGCACCCCGCCGATATCGAAGACCAGATCTCCGATCGGGACCTCGCGCCCGCCGGTGTGGAGTCGTTCAACACGGCCCTCGGGCCAGGCCTTGAACCAGCGCGGCTCATAGTGGAGACCATCCCCGGCGAGATTCTGTTTTGCGACAAACCCTTCAAGCCCCCCGTCGATGATGACCGCGACGACATTAAAAACCGAACTTTCGAACCAGAGCGGCAGTCCCACCGCGACGACAAGACCGGAACATTGCGGGGCGAACTCGTGCAGGGCGGCAAGAGCCCTCTCTCCGACTTCGGGGGAGAGAAACATGTCCTCGCAGCCATAGCCGGTCAGAGCAAGCTCCGGGAGGCAGAGCCAGCCGACGCCCAGATCTCTAGCCTCGGCAACGGCGGCAGCAGCACGGCGCGTGTTGCCCGACCAGTCGAGGGGAGTCTGATTAAGGGCAGCAGCCCCGGCAACGATGCGGTTCATGATGAGTCGGTTCGGGTAACAGTTTCCTTCAACTTACGAAGCGGGGCAACGGAGAGTTTTCTCCGATACTTGCTCGTTCGGCTTCGACGGTTTATCCATAACGATGCCCGATCTCTATCCGCTCGCCCGACGCCTTCTCTTTAGGATGGACGCCGAATCAGCCCATCACGTCACCCTTTCCATGATGAGGGCGGCGGATTCTCTCGGGCTTCTGCCGGCCTTGACAGGGTCAGGAGGAGCACCTGACCCTCTTGGATCAGGTGCCGTCGAGTTGATGGGGCTCACGTTTCCCAATCGGGTCGGCCTCGCGGCCGGGCTAGACAAAACCGGCAGCGCGGTTCACGCTTTCGGCGAGCTGGGCTTTGGTCATGTCGAAATTGGAACGGTCACTCCCCGCCCTCAGCCCGGGAATGAGAAACCCCGCCTGTTCCGTCTCAAGGAACACGAAGCCATCATCAATCGCATGGGTTTCAACAATCCCGGTGTCGAGGGCATGCTGAACAATCTTTCCTACTCGCGAAAGAATTTCAGCGGGGTCCTCGGGATCAATATCGGGAAAAACTTCGATACGCCGAATGAGGAGGCGATCCGCGACTACCTGATTTGTTTCGAGGGTGTCTATGCTGCCGCCGATTATGTCACCGCTAATCTCTCCTCACCGAACACCAAGGGCCTGCGCGACCTGCAGAACGCGGAAACCTGCCGGGATCTCATTCTTCAACTTCAGAAAAAGCGCACTGACCTCCAGGCAAAGCAAGGCGGCAAGTACGTGCCCCTCGTGATTAAAATCGCCCCGGATCTTTCCGAAGAGGCGATCTGCGCTCTTGCCGGTGTTTTTAACGACACGGGAATTGATGGCGTCATCACCACCAATACGACCATCGAGCGAAGCGCTGTGGCCGGTCACGCTCTCGCCGGTGAAGCAGGAGGACTGAGCGGGGCACCTCTCACCACAAAATCGACCGAAGTGCTGGGTCTTCTCCGTCGGGAAATGAATACCGCCATTCCCATCATCGGATCGGGCGGGGTGATGACGGCAGCGGATGCCCGGGCGAAATTCGATGCCGGAGCGGCGCTCGTGCAGGTCTATACCGGGCTGGTCTACAAAGGACCACGACTGGTGAGTGAGATTTCGAAGATGATATAATATCACCGATGATACGGCTCGCCGCGTAAAATCGTATAGACCCGGTAGATTTGCTCCAGCAAGACGACGAGCGCCAACTCGTGTTGAAGGGTGAACCCGCTCAGGGCCACCAAGTGGTCGGCCGATTTTCGCAATTCTGCCGTATGCCCATCTGCTCCACCGATGAGGATCGCAACCCGCTTCACTCCGTTTAACTGCCACCCTTCGACACGGCTAACCAGATCAGCGGTGGTCCATGACTCCCCGCGCTCGTCGAGGACGATTCGCACCGCACCTTCGCTCGCTGCCAGCAATATCTCGCTGTTTTTCACCTGACCGGCGTCTTTCCAATCGCTTTGCAATTCGAGCGAGATATATCGGCTGATCCGCTTCTGATACTCCTCCACTCCGCTCTTTGCGTAGCGGAGCGAGGGTTTGCCAATCGTGAGGATCTGCCACTTCATGAAATCGATTTAATCATCGGCTCAACTTGCATCGGGCCTCCCTACAACGCAAGGTGGACCACCTTACGGCACAGCGCTTTGAACAACGACCTGCCATCCGACTATCTTGACCGTTTCTCCGGCGTCGCCCGGCTCTATGGAGCCGCAGCCCTGCCGAAGCTGCGCAACGCCCACGTCGCAATCGTCGGAATCGGCGGGGTCGGTTCGTGGTCGGCGGAAGCACTCGCGCGAAGCGGCGTGGGTCGACTGACCCTGATCGATCTCGACGAAATATGCGTGACCAACATGAACCGTCAGCTCCCCGCCCTCGACGGCCATATCGGACGTCCCAAGGTGTCCGCTATGGCCGAGCGCCTGCGCCTCATCAACCCCGACATCGTTGTCCACGAAGAGATAGCCTTTTTTACCGAAGCAACCGTAGACCGGCTCCTCGCTCCCGGCTATGATTGCGTCATCGACAGCATTGATGATGCGAGGTTGAAAGCGCTCCTCATCGCCTCCTGCCGGGATCGCTGCCTCCCTCTCATCGTCGCGGGCGGAGCGGGGGGAAAGCAGAATCCCGCGGCCGTGCGCGTTTCCGATCTCGCCTTTGCGAGTAATGACAAACTTCTGAGGCTCGTTCGCAAGGAACTGAGGCGCCACTTCGGCTACCCGTCGGAGGCAAGCCACGAGGCCTTTCACACCCGGGCCGTCTACAGCGCGGAAAACGCCCGGTTTCCCTGGGCCGACGGCACCATAAGGAAAGATCCTGAACCCGGCAGCGTCCGTCGTATCAACTGCGAGACCGGATTCGGATCGGCCACCCCGGTGACGGGCACTTTCGGCTTCACCGCCGCCGCCGAGGCGCTCAGTCTCCTCATCGGCGAGCAGCCACACGAAAACGTGTCGGATGCCTGAGGAAACCTCTAAAAAATCCTCAATTCAAGGCCACGAGAACGCGCACCTGCTCAACCTGCCCTCCCCCTTTTTTTACCCGGAAGTTCAGGGTCCGGCGATCCTGACTGAGGAGGATTTCATCACTCCCTGAATCCATTCCCCTGCCCGCACTTTCCGCCTCCCCGGCCTGTGCCATCACCGAGCCCACCGAAGAATCGGAACTCTCGAGACGATCAGAGGAAAAAATCACGCCGACCACAGGATGATCAAAAGTGAGGGAAGTCTCCACCCCTTCGTCACCATCCTCCGCCGTCGGCCAAAGCTGAAGCAGGTAGCTGCGGAGCTCCCCTTTCGCCTGCAACTGCTGTCCGGGGTTTGCCTCGGCCACCGCGAACTCACCGACCATGACCCGATCAACCTCAAGTTCGCTCTCCGGACGGAACGATTCATTCTCAACAAAAACCTGAACCTCACCCTCCTTCCCGCCTGAAGAGGCGATCTCCGCTCCAGGCAGTTCGATATTCACCGATCCTAGGTTGTCATCCACCCCGGAGAGGAGCGCCCAAGCGTTCGAAAAGGCGTGCGGGTTATACGGAACATCGATCAGCTTTTCCCGGGCATGATCCGCCTTGACGGCTTCGAACTCGGAAAGTTCGCGGCACTTTCCGCCACCGGTCAAACAGATACCACCCTCGCCATTAAAAACAATCGCCTCCGTCGTCCCGTCCGTCCGGGCATCGATCCCGATCAGACGAGCCGACTCGGATACACTCAAGCCTTCGGATCTGAGTGAAATCCCCAGATCAGTTGGGGAAACTCGTGCCAGTGCAATACCCTCATGAACGAAGGTCGAAGCGTCATCACCGACTTCAAATATCGCAGGACCTTCGACGGTCAATTCACTGCCGGACGCCATCCGCATCGAAACCACACCACTCTGTAGATGATAGAGCCCCGACCTGATCGAGCCATCCTCCCCGGGGGAGGCCCCTCCGGACCAAATGACACCGGAGGAGGTTTTCACGACCGAAGCCAGTGAAGGTGTTCCAGCTAGATAAGCAGCGGCCATCTGCGCCACCACAAACGCTCCGAAACCCAGCGCCGCGGCTACTGCGGCCATCTTCGCAACGGGCCGACCCCAAGCGGTTGAAAACGAGACTATTTTGCCGTCTTCGACCGCGTCAGGGGGCACGGGAAGCAGTTCGAGTTCGAGACGCTTCGTGAAATCTTCCACAAAGCGGTCGTTTCGGGTCTCCGCCCACATCCGGGTCTCAAGAGACTCCAGAAAAGCACCCTCCGACTTTGCCGCTGAGAGCGCCTCACAGAGAAACTCTTCCATCACAAGGTCTCGCCGCAACTGGCGCTCCGCCCCGGGAGACTCCCATAAGTGTTTAACGACCTGATCACACTCAAAAGAGGTTGCCGATCCCTCTGTCACCCGACCCAGAAGATCCTCAATCGACAGGGACGCACTCGCGAGTGAGGCCTCAAAGCGGACCTCCACATCATTTCCCCCGCCCCCGAGAGCCTGCCGCAATAACTCCGAAAAAGTCAACTCATCGACCACGCGCTTCGCCAGATCGGCATCCCCGCTCGCCGCTGTACCGAGCGCGGTCATGTCCCCCCCTTCAGACTCACCGAGAAGGAGTCGTTGCAGGAGTTCGCTGCCTGTGGGTTCGGGTTTCATTTTCAATGCGCCGTAGCCAGCGCCATTTTTTCCTCCATGCACTCGCGGAGGGCCGCACGCATCCGCTCTAGCGCCTTGCGAACTGCCGGAGGATTCATGGAAAACGCTTCGGCAATGTCCTGCGCCGAGTTGTCGTCCTCGTAGCGGGACTTGAGAAGCTTCAAACTTTTTTCGGGGAGGCTTTTGACGCACTCCTTCAAGGCATTCAGCCGCAACAGAGCAAGATCCCCCATTTCCTCATCTTCCTCCTCACTGACCGAGGACGAAGCGATCAGCACTTCCGTGAGATTGTCCGATAGAATGCGCTTCCGCCGCGCATCTTTGCGGCGTTCATTGATCACCAGATTACGGGCGATTCCGCGGAGCCACGCCCCGAAGTCGCGGCTCTGGTCGAACTCGTCGAGGCGATTGTACGCGACAATAAAAGCCTCCTGAGCAACATCGTCGACCCAGAGCGGGTCGACTCCCAGAGAGCGCACGAAGCCGCGCAGTCCGGAGTGGTGCTCGCGGACCTGCTGAACGAATAACTCCCGGGCGCTCAAATTCATGTGCCTTTTCAAGAACTCTTGCCGCGAAGCCAGCCTGTGTGACAGGCTAATTTCACTTTCTCGGGGCACTCTATCGCAAAACCCCGTCAAACTCCAGCAAATCGAACCCGTTGACACAGGGATAGTCTCGACTACTTTTCGGCCCGTCCTTTCTGGCCGGACAATCGCCGGAGTAGCTCAGGGGTAGAGCAACGCATTCGTAATGCGTGGGTCGGGGGTTCAATTCCCCCCTTCGGCTTCCTTCTAAAGCCCGGGCCACCTCCGGCGGGCGCGGCGAGGATCGAGGATTCATCCGCCAAAACCGGGGCGCACCTCCGCCATCCCTCCGGGGCTTATCCCTACCCGCCGGAAAAATGCGGGGTGCGGCATTCAGATGTCACATTTTTGGCTGGTATCTGCCACTTAAATACGAAACACTGATCGTCACGAACCCTTCAGACCCCGAAATATCATGACCATACCTGAACTCACCACTTCGCTGGCCGCCGATTCCGGCAACTGGGAACTGCGCCTTTCGCTGGTTCAGGCTCTCATCGCGGAAGGACGGCACGACAAGGCTGTGGAGGTGGTCAACGAGGGCGAAGCGATCCCCCACGAACCGGGGCCATGGCTCGCTGCCGCGAAAACTTATGCGGCCGTTGGAGCTATGGAGCAGGCCCGGGGACTGGTCACTTCGGCCCTGGAAATCGATCCCAATTACGAACCGGCAAAACTCTACAAGGCGGAACTTTTTCCAGCGGTGCGCCCACCCGCCGTCTTCCTCACGGCGGATGATCTCGAAGACGATGAGGTCGAGGTGCTCGCTGTCCCTCACGAACATACGATAGCAGTCGTCAAAAGGTCCGGCGACGGCTCCCCGATGTCCCTCCCTAAGGTCGCCTTTTCAAGCCAGGAAATTGATGCCCTGCGGGAAGCCGAGGAAGCCGTAAATCAGCGCAATCTTAATGCTGTCCGGCGCGATAAGCTAAACTCTCTGGCCGCCACGGTGCTTCTCCATGTGGCGATTTTCGGTGCACTCACGCTCGTCGTAACCCAGGAGCTTCCCCGCATCCCGCCGCAAATCATCGCTTCAGCGGCGAGCCCCACTCAACGGGAAACGATCACGGATGTCAGGATGAGTAAACCCATGCTCGCCCCGGCTGCGGCGGCCAGTTCCGCTGCGGCGGACATCATCTCTTCAAGCGCCACTTCATCGTTCTCCGTCTCGAATATTGACGTCAAAATTTCCGACGTGACTGCCGAAGCCGGAGCGGGATCCGCAACAATCGGAACAGGGATGGCATTCAATCCTTCGGTAAGTCTCGGGATGCCCACCTCGAGCGATTCAAGAATGATGTTCGGTCAACCGATGGAGATGAAAGGCGAGGTACTCGGTGTCATCCTCGACGTGTCCGGGTCAATGGCGGAGTTCCTTCCGGCCGTCGTCCGCGAGGTCGATAAAAATTTTAAGGATTCTCCAGTTGTCTATGTGAGAAACATGCTCATCAACAAGCAGGGCGGCGACGGCGAAGTGCGTAATATTATCGCGGAAGAAGTGGTTCCCATCGACCCTGTTTACAAGACGCACACGCCATACTGGTTCCTCTGGTACGATCTTCCCCGCAAAGCCCCTCAGCGTTATGTGGATCGTCTCATCGAAACCTTCAAAACTCGTCCGAATCAGTTCCTCACCGTGGGAAACTGGGAGGGGAGCGGCACCTCGGGCGCGATCGATTTCCTGATGGAGCAAAAGATGGATGCACTTTACATCTTCTCCGATTTTGAAGATTTCGTGGACGAGGACATCGCCGCGCAAATCGGTCAGCGACTTGGCCGTCAGAAGATCCGCACCTATGTTCAGCCGGCCGAAGCGACTACCGAGTTCCTCGATATCATGACAAAAAAGATCTCCAACAAGACCCTCGGCCGTCAGATGCCTTCACTGGTGTCCATCCTCCGCGGGAACGAAGAGACGGAAGTTACCTCTCTCATGTCCACGAAGCGAGTGGAAGATGTCTCCGCCGCGACGATGGCGAGCCTTAACATCAAGCTCGCGACGCCGCGTCCCACCATACCCGATCCGCCGAAGGGGCAGACCGTCATTCATAAGCTCTCCGAGCCCGAATACGATGCCGTCTTCTACGGGCCGGAAGCCCGGGTTGAAATTTTCCTGAAATCCCCGGATGGCTACATCCAAAATCCCATCGTCTTCTACTATCACAGCTGGAAGCAAATCCCCGATCACCCGGATCCACGGAGCCGGGTCCGGAGGCGTCAGTTCCTCCGCCTCGAAGAGGAACCCAGTTTTGACGGCAAAGAAATCATCTGGAAGATGGTTCTCGAAGATGAGTTGAAATTCCGTGTTCACCTCTACCTCGGACGCAAGGGCATGAATGCCACCTACGTTGCCGAGCCTCCGAAGGATGGCACCAATGATAGTGCGTTTATTTACTTCAGCGTCCCCGCTCTCGCGACTGAGAGAGCGGATCGCTACTACGGCCCCGATTTCCCGGTTGAGGGTGTGAAGCTCGATCAAGTCCGTGAGGCAGTGAAGGCTAATGAGGTCATCTTCAATCTCCCGAGACAAGAGCGCGACATCTATGCGACCCAGTGGGCCCAGTCGGGCTTTCAAATGGGTTATAACACCAAAAAATACAATGAACTCATTCGACGCCTTCCCAACGGCATCCGCGATCTCGTTGTACAAGGCCCCTCTTTCGGACCGCGCAAGTTCCACGCGCGTACCACAAGCGCCAAGATCCTCCTCAACGGTGGTTCGGGGCGCGCTGACATCGAACCCTGGGAAAGCTTCTGGGCAGCACTTGTCCGTCCGGGGGACTCCCGCGAGAAATTCACCAAAACCGAGGCAATTGAGATCGAAATCGAATAGATCACGATGTCACCCGGAAGAGCTGCCATTTATCGGGCCCGTTTCCCGGGCCCTGACAAGGGTATAATTCAGAAAGGCGAAGTCATGCCGGGTAGCTCCCCAGCACCTTCACAAATGAGCAGTGTTTTTCCAACTGCTTAATGACATCGGCGAGTTCCGGGTCTTCGCAGTGCCCGGCGATATCGACGAAGAAGTAATACTCCCACGCACGCCGCTTGGAGGGGCGGCTTTCGATTTTCGACATATTGATGGCGAGTTTTTCAAAGGGCTCCAGTGCGCGATGCAGCGACCCCGGTTCGTCGCGGACGGAAAACATCACCGAGGTGCGGTCCTTGCCCGTGGGGGGGCAGGTTTTCTGACTGATCACGAGAAAGCGGGTCGTGTTATTGGCGATGTCCTGAATCGAAGTCTCAAGCGTCAACAAGCCGTAGAGCTCGGCGAGGAGGGCTCCGCCGAGAACGGCAGATCCGGGTTCTTTCGCGGCGAATTCGGCGGCGGCGGCGGAGCTCGATTTTTCGACGGGCTGAATTTCACGAAAGTTGCGGCTCAACCACCCCCGGCATTGCGCTATGATCTGAGGATGGCTGTAAATATGTCTGATTTCTTCGCGGGGACAGTTCGCCATTAGATTGTTTTCAATCGGCATCATGACCTGGCCATAGATCTTCAAGGGGGAGTCGGCAAAAAGATCGAGGGTATGGGTCACCGCGCCTTCCGTGGAGTTCTCAATGGGCACGACGCCGTAATCGGCGATACGCCGCTCCACTTGATCAAAGACATCCCCGAAGCTGGGTTGCGGCAGATACTTAACACTATGGCCGAATTTTCCGATCGCCGCCTGATGGGTCCAGGTTCCGGCGGGTCCGAGATAGGCGATCTTCAGATCCTCCTCAAGCGCGAGGGCGGCGGACATGATCTCGCGGTAAATGGCACGAATCGATTCCTCGGGGAGCCGGCCGCCTTCACCTTTGACGACGAGGCTGCGGAGCAATTTTTCTTCACGCTCCGGAGCGTAGATCTCAAGGCCTTCCCGTTTTTTGATGACCCCGATCTCGTGGACGATATCAGCGCGCTCGTTGAGGAGACGGATGATGTCCGTGTCGATGGCATCGATCTTAATGCGTTGTTCTTCGAGGCTCATGGCAAAAGGTCAGGGTTCGATGTGCCAGTTAACGTCGGCATCATCTTCGTCAGTTTCAAGAACCGTATCCGGAGAAGCTTCCGAGTCTTCCTCCTCCGGGCCGGGGTCAAAATCCAGGTTCGACAAGTCGATCGCGGACCTGGGGGTTTCGTCGAGCGGCGCTTCCTCAACCACCGCCTCACCGACGGGTTCGGTGGCGACAGTTTCGTCCTCCGTGCCCGGCTCGGGCTCGGGCGCAACCGCCTCCCCGGCGGGAAGATCTGCCGTGGGAAGGGCGACAAGACGGAGTTCCGAGGCGTTGGGCAGGTCGGCAAGATCTTTTACACCAAAATGCTCCAGGAACAATTCGGTGGTCTCGTAGAGCATGGGACGCCCCGGGAGGTCGGCCCGTCCTCCGGTTCTAACGAGGCGACGTTCGAGCAGTTTCTGCATGGTGCCGTCGACCGAGACACCCCGCACTGCCTCGATGTCCGCTTTGGTGATGGGCTGGCGATAGGCGATCAGCGCAAGCGTCTCAAGAGCTGCGGCGCTCAGTTTTTCGGGCCGCATTTCCGGAAGAAGTGCCCGGATCCAGTCGGCAAAATCCGCCCGGGTCACAAAGCGCCATCCGCTCGCCCCTTCCTGCAACTCGAGGGCATGCCCGGCAGTGGCAAATTTTTCCCCGAGCTCGGCGATGGCGGACTCGATGTCTTTAAAACTGATCATTTCCCACTCGCGTGCCTGAGGCAGGAGGCTATCAGTCGCCGCCCGCCGGACCGCTTTCGCGATTTCGGCCGAAGTGACCGGCTCGGGAGCGGCGTAGATCAGAGCTTCGACTATTTGAATCAGCTGCATGGAGCGTGTTTAGGAGGAACGTAAACTGAATCGGTTTCCCTGATTTTAAAGCGGATTCTGCGACCCGTGCGTTTCTAGAACTCGTTTCGGTGCAGCTCAATGTCGCCAAGAATGACTTCCTGCCGGACCCTGAAGTAGTTCAGCTTCATCAATTCAAGAACCGCCAGAAAAGTCACGATCATTTCATGCTTGCTTGTAGCTCCTTTGAAGAGTGAAGCAAACGAGATCGAGCCACCCGGGGCAATCGTCGCGAGCAGGTGGTCGATCTTGTCACTGACGGTGTATTGATCATCCACAATCTCGCCGAGTCCTTCGTCATTAAATCGATCGAGGATGTTTTGAAAAGCCCGGATCAAGTCAAAAATGCTGACGTCGCCCGAGAGCGGACGGGCTTCGCTCTCTGCCGCTTCGATTTTTTCGGGTTTGTGGGTGAAATGGTTCTGCTGTTTCGCTTCGCGCTCGCCAAGGTTGCGCGCCGCTTCTTTGAATTTTTTATACTCGATAAGTTGGCGGATCAGATCCCAGCGGGGATCCTCCTCATCGGCATCCGCTTCGGGTGGCTGGACGTGCTTGGGCAGCATCATCCGGCTCTTGATGTAACAAAGATTTGCCGCCATGACGAGGAACTCGCCGGCCAACCCGATATTCAGCAATTTGAAGGTGTCGAGGTAGGCCATGTATTGTTTCGTGACCCGCTCGATCGAGATGTCGTAGATGTCGATCTCGTCCCGTTTGATGAGGTAGAGCAGCAGGTCCATGGGCCCCTCGAAAATATCGAGAGACACCTTGTAGGTCTCCTCGTCGTGAGCACTGTCGTCGAATTCATCGTCACCAGTGAGTGAATCCCGGACGCCGCGCGACCGCGTCGGCAGGGCCGCGGGTGTCGCGGGTGTCGTTTCGCCAGTCCCGTTCTCGGGGGATGGGATCGCCAACGATGGCGTTTCTGGATCGGGCTCTGTCACGGTGTGTGTTCCTCTCATCAAAGCCCCTTGATCTCGCCTTTGCAAGGTGAGAGCCATGCCCGTTTCGGAATATTTCCCGCTCGATTCTCTTGGCAGCACTCGAAAAGACGTGCTTCGGCCTGGTCAGCGCCCTTTACGCGAGGTGAAATCTCCTGTCTATTAGCGGCATGATCCGTTCGTTCATTACCGCCTTTTTTCTGACGGTGGTCCACGTTTTCTCCCCCCTGAGCGTTCAGGCGCAGGCCGATTACAAACGATATTACGACGAGGACAATCTCCCGAAGGTGCGGGAAATTTTCGGGATAGGTCGTTTTGATTTTGTGCTACAAGTCTGTGACTACTCGCTACAGCGCGGACAGCCTTCATGGGAATGGCGGGTGCTGCGATTTGAATCACTCGCCAATCTCGGGCGTTATGAAGAGGCTCTTGCCGAGGCGGGAAAAACGGCGGAGCTTTTTCCAAAGGAATTGGGTGCTCAGCTCCGCATCCACGAGTTTTTCCGTGCGACCGGCCGCGAAGAAGAGGCTGCCTCTACTTTCGAGGCGATCAACGCGGCGGCCCGCGCGGTCCCGACGAAGGAACGCACCACGCTGGATCTCGTGCACCTCGCCGAGGCTGCGCTCGTGCTCGGTGCCGACCCTGCCAAGGTGTTGGAGCAATATCTGGGACCCGCCAAAGCCGCCAAAGCAAAAGGGCAGAATATCCCTTCCGGACTGGTCGAGGCCCATCTCGTGTCCGGTAAACTGGCCCTTGAGAAGCAGGACTTGAAACGGGCGGCGGAGGAGTTCGGAGCGGCGCTGAAGTATGCACCTGAAAATCCCGAGGTGCTTTTTGGTCTTGCTGAGGCGTTTCTCCCCTCGGATCGCAAGGTCGGTATGGGCTATCTCGAGAAAACGCTCGAAAGGGCCCCGTTCCATTTCGGAGCACTCCTCCTGCAGGCCGAGTATGCGATTAATTTTGAAAATTACACGGCAGCGGCGGAATACCTTGACCGGATCGAAGCACTGAATCCCCGGCACCCGGAGGCCCACGCCTACCGGGCGCTTCTCGCCGAACTGGAGCACAACGACAAGGCTGCTTTTTCAAAAGCGCGGGAGGATGCACTATCAGTCTGGAAGGATAACCCGGAGATCGACTTCCTCATCGGTCGTGTTCTTTCCCGCAAATACCGGCATCAGGAAGGCGCTGAAAGCCAGAAGCGGGCGCTGGCTTTTGATCCGAATTTCCTTCCCGCCAAATTGCAACTCGCCCTCGACT